>JAEZEY010000515.1 GCA_023432845.1 Pseudomonadota bacterium | reverse complement strand
GTCTCTTCGTGTTCGCGCCGCTATTTATCGGCATCGCGATTGTCATCAAGGCAACGTCACCGGGACCAGTGTTCTTCCGGCAAAAGCGTTACGGCTATCACAATCGCCGCTTCTGGATCTTCAAGTTTCGCACGATGTATGCCGATCGCGGCGATGCACGCGGCGTACAGCAGACCGTCGGCAACGATCCGCGCGTGACGCCGATCGGACGCATTCTGCGCAAGTCGAGCCTCGACGAACTGCCGCAGCTAATAAACGTTCTCAAGGGCGACATGTCCCTGGTCGGGCCGCGCCCGCACGTGCCCGGCATGTTGGCGGGTGGCATGCTCTATGAACAACTTACGCCGTATTACTTCCAACGCCACATGATGCGCCCCGGCATCACCGGCCTCGCACAGGTGAGCGGCTTTCGCGGCGAAACGACCGTCGCGTTGCCCGCGATCGAACGACTAGATTACGACTTGCGCTATATCGCGACCTGGTCGCTCTGGCTCGACATCAAGATTATCGTGCGAACCGTGCTCCGTGAGGTTCTTCGCGGGTCGGGCGGCTAGCAGCGGGGCAGGGTAGCGGCACACCATTTTTGTACCACTGGGGCACATAAGCGTTCAACGACGAAGGCCGGACAAGCATCTACGCCCTGGCGCGGGGCCGCCTCGTCTTCGAGGTGCCGATGAACGAGCCCGATATTGTGGCCCAGCTCGAACCCCCTTACCTCGGCTGAAAGGTTTGACGCCGAAGATGAGATCGGGTGGGCGGCGTTACGACGACGCCTGATCTGCTGTACGGATTCAAGGTTGCCCGTCGCGCGCCGCCTCGTCGGCAGTGATCTCACTCACCACCGGGCCGCGATGCGCAGCCAGTCCTTCTTCTTTAAGTTGCCGCAAGGCTTCGCGGATCGACGTTCGTCCGACTCCGATCTGCGCGCATAGCCCTCGCTTCGTCAGCCGTTGACCGGCTTGAACAAGCCGTTGGCAATGGCTGAGGATCGCGCCACCGCCGTGCGCCCATTTGACCGCGCATCAGACAATATGACAATCGGCTTGACCGACGGTGTGATTTATGGTCCCCATGCCGCTAAGCCGCAAGGCGTCAAAAGGAGGAGCCGCTATGTCGAAAACACCGTCTACTTTCGGGCGCATCAATCGCCGCACCCTTCTCGCCGGGACAGCTTCGCTGATGGCGGCCCCATGGGTTTACTCTCCGGCGCGCGCGCAGGCCAAGCAGGTGAACGTCGGCGTGATCATGCCGCTCTCCGGCGCCAATGCGCAGTTTGGCATCAATTCCCGCAACGGCATCGAATTGGTGGCGGACGAGATCAATGCCGCTGGCGGCATCAAGGCACTCGGCGGCGCGAAGATCAATTTGATTGTTGCCGACTCCACCTCGACCCCGACGACGGCCGGTACTGTCGCGCAGCGCATGATCAGCCAGAACGAAGTCACCGCCATTCTCGGCGCCTTCGCCTCGTCGCTGACCATCGCGATTTCCGAGGTTACAGAGCGTCGCGATATTCCGCTGCTGACGATGTCGTTCGCCGACCAGATCACGGGGCGCGGCTACAAGAACATTTTCCAGGTTGTCGCCAAGGCGTCGACAATCGGCAAGGCTCAACTTGATTATACCTTGGCGATCGCGCAGGCCTCCGGCGCCAAGATCGACAAAGTCGCGGTCATGTATGAGGACACCGCCTACGGCACTGCCCAGGCTCAAGGTCTTCGCGCGGCCGCCAAGGCGGCGAACATCGAGCTCGTCATGGACGACGCCTATCCGCTCGGCATCACCGATACTACCCCGCTGATCAACAAGCTGCGCGCGTCGGGCGCTCAGGCGGTGTTCCCGGTCTCGTATCTCAACGACAGCTTGCTGATCATCCGCACGATGCGCCAGCAGCGCATCACCATTCCGGCCATCGGCGGCGCTGCCGGCTACGTGATCCCGGACTTCGAGAAGGGGCTTGGCGAATTTGCCGAAGGCGTGCTGTCGATCGCGCCGGCCAATTACGATCTCGACACGAGCCTCACCGACCGCTTCCGCAAGCGGTTCGGCTACTTCATGGTGCACGAGGCGCTCGAACACGCCGTCGCGCTGGATGTCCTGGTGCAGGCCATCGAGAAGGCGAAGTCCTCCAAGCCGCAAGACGTCACCATGGCGCTGCGCGGCGCGAAGTTCACCGGCGGCTGGACCAACGCGATGACCGGCGGCACCGTGCAGTTCGACAACACGGGTCTGAACGTCGCGTCGGTTCCGGTCATGGTGCAGTGGCGCAAGAAGGAACTTGTTACCGTCTGGCCGAAGGAAGTGGCTAAAGGCACGGCCGAGTGGAAGTCCTGATAGTCGGCGAACATAAGACGTGTCGTTCATCCAAGCGATTCTCGACGGCCTTTTGATTGGCGGTGTTTATGCCGTCATTTCGATCGGCCTGACGCTCGTCTACGGCGTGATGGGCATTGTGAATTTCGCGCAAGCGGAATTCGTGATGATCGGCATGTTCGTTTCCTGGTTCGCATGGGCCTATCTCGGTCTCGACCCCGTTTTGGCGGCGCCACTGTCTTTTGCAGTGGCGTTTGCCATCGGGTGGGTGGTGCAGGGGCAATTGATATCGCGGGTTCTGAAGGCGCCGTCCGTCGCTCAGATATTCCTGACAGTCGGATTGCTGATCGTGCTCGAAAACAGCGCACTGCTCGCATTCGGGTCGCAGTTCAGGTCCGTAACGACGGCCTATCAGACCATGTCGTTGTCGATTGGACCGCTCTTTATCAGCGTGCCTTATCTGATCGCCTTCTCGATGTCGCTCGCTTGCGGCGTGGCCTTGTGGTGGTTCATGCGGACGAGCTGGTTCGGGCGTGCCATGCGCGCGACCGCACAGAATCCCATGGCCGCGCAGCTGATGGGGATCGATACCGCTCTGATGTACAAGATTGCTTTCGCGCTCGGTGTCGGTCTGACGTCCTTCGGCGGCGCGGTGATCCTGCCTTACGTGACGGTGTACCCGACCGTCGGCGGGCAGTTCGTAGTGCTGATGTTCACGGTCGTTGTGCTCGGCGGTCTTGGCAGTGTCGCCGGCGCAGTGGTCGGTGGCCTGTCGGTCGGAGTGATCCAGGCCTTGTCCTCACTGTTCTTTCCGATCCAGCTCCAGAATCTCGTTCTCTTCATCGTGTTTATTCTCGTGCTTGCCGTTCGGCCGCAGGGGCTCATCGGAGCAAGCCGATGAATCGCTGGATTGTGATCGCCATCCTGATTCTGATTGCGGCGGCTGTGCCGCAATTCATGAACCCCAATGGGTACTGGATTCGCGTCTTCACTTTCACGTTGCTGTTCGCCGCGATGGCGCAGGCGTGGAACCTGATCGGCGGTCTCGCCAATCAGCTGTCGCTCGGTCACGCAGCCTTCTTCGGCATCGGTGCCTATACCTCGACGATCCTGTTGATCAACTTCGGCATCAGCCCGTGGATCGGCATGTTCGCGGGCGGCGCACTGGGCGGCCTTGCCGCCCTTGTCATCGCAATACCGACCATGCGCTTGCAGGGACACTATTTCGCGCTCGCGACGTTGGCATTCGGTGAGGTCGCACGTGTCATCGCGAATGTCTGGACCTCGCTGACCGGCGGCCCGGTCGGACTGTCGGTGCCCTTCATGCCGCCGAGCTTCGCGGCCTATTCCTTCAAGCAACTGCTTCCGCACGCCTATATTGCCCTGATTGCGCTCATCGTCGTCACCGCTCTCTTCGAGATTATCCGGCGCAGCGCGATGGGTTACCGGTTACGCGCCATTCGGGAGAACGCGGCTGCTGCTGAAGTGATCGGCATCGACACCACCAAGGTCAAACTGCAGACCGCGGTGATATCCGGTGCGCTGATGGCAATGCTGGGGACGATCTTCGCTCAGGTGGCCGTGTTCTTTGATCCCGATACCGCATTCAGCGCGGTGTCCATCTCGATCCGCGTCGCTCTGATCGCCATCATCGGTGGTGTCGGCACCGCCGCCGGTCCGATACTCGGCGCGTTCTTCATCGTGCCGGTCGAAGAACTGATGAACGATCTGTTCTCCGCCGCCGCCGCAGGACTGTCGCAAGTGATCTTCGGCGTCATCCTGATCGTGGTGATCCTCTGGCGGCCGCGTGGATTTGTCACGATCCTTGAGGCGCTGCGCGCTCGGCTGAGCAAGGGAGCGCAATCATGACGATCCTCGATGTGCGCGGTATCTCCCGGCGTTTCGGCGGGCTGCAGGCCCTGTCGGATGTAACGTTCGCGGTTCCGAAGGGGCAGATTGTCGGCCTGATCGGACCGAATGGTGCTGGCAAGACCACCTTCTTCAACGCTCTGTGCGGGCTGACCAAGCCTGATTTGGGGTCCATCACGCTCGATGGCACCGCGATTGTGGGCTTGAAGCCGCACAGGGTTGCCGGCCTCGGCATGACCAAGACGTTTCAGAACGTGGCGCTGTTCGCCGAGAGTTCGGTGCTCGACAATGTGCTGACGGCCGGCCTGCTGCGGCATGACGTCAAGACGGCGCGGGAGCGGGCGCTGGTTTGCCTGGACCGTGTCGGTCTCAAATCCGTCGCCGAAAAGATGGCGGGCAACTTGTCATTTCCGGAACGTGCGCGGGTCGAGCTGGCGCGGGCCCTGTGTACCGATCCTAAGGTTCTGCTGCTCGACGAGGTTATGGCGGCCCTCAATCCTGTCGAGATGCAGGAGATCATAGATCTGATCCGCCAGCTGCGCGACGATGGCATCACGCTTCTGGTCGTGGAACATCACATGCGTGCCATTATGGCGGTCTGCGATCGCATTTTGGTGTTGAATTTCGGCCGTCTGCTCGCTGACGGCACGCCGCGCGAGGTCGCCAATGACCCCATGGTGATTGAGGCCTATCTCGGACATTCGGCGGAGGCCCACGCATGAGCACCGCCCGGCCACTGCTCGAGATCAAGGGCCTCAACGCCGGCTATGGCGGCATCGACGCGCTCCACGATATCGAAATCGAGATGCGCGAGGGCGAGTTCGTTTGCATTATCGGCGCCAATACCGCGGGAAAGAGTACGATTCTGCGTGCCATTTCTCGGCTGGTGCCGAATGTTCGCGGCACGTTGCGCTTCGACGGCACCGATCTCGTCGTACGCGCCTCGCACGAGATTCCTGCGCTCGGCATAGCGCATGTTCCCGAAGGGCGACACATTTTCCCGGACATGAGTGTCGAGGAAAACCTGATGCTCGGGGCGTTCACCGCGCGCCAGGCCAGTGACCTGCAGCAGCGGATGGAGCGCGTGTTCGAGCTGTTTCCGCGGACATGGGAGCGGCGGTCACAGTTGGCGGGTACGCTGTCGGGCGGCGAACAGCAGATGGTTGCGGTCGGCCGGGCGCTGATGCTGCAGCCCAAGCTGCTGTTGCTCGACGAACCGAGCCACGGCCTTGCCCCCAAAGTGGTCGAGGAGATGCACGACGCATTTGTCAGGATTCATCGAAGCGGGACGTCGATTCTGCTCGTCGAGCAGAATGTCAGTCTGGCTCTCGATGTTGCCGCGCGCGGATATGTTCTGGAAAGCGGCCGCGTCACCCTCCGGGGGACATCCGCGGAATTGAACGAGAATCCCGCTGTTCGCGCCGCCTATCTTGGCATCTAGCGGCCGCGGCGTTCCTGCCTCTTGCTACTGCGCGGTTCCAGGGCAGGGCTGTTGGTCGCTGCCAGTCATGGCCCCGAACGATGTGCCGGTATCACACCCGAACGGACTTGCCAGGGGCAGCGCGTTTCAGTATCCGGAACCTTAACCGATTGATCGCACGGGCCAAAAGCCGACGGCGAACCAATCGTTTACCACAAAGGCGCTGGCGGGTTTCCGCCGCAGCCTGTTGAGGTTAATATTGCTGCGCTGCCACCGGGGACGAATTCGTCAAGCATGCCAGTTTTGGAAGAGAGCGGCCGGATCGGTCTGTGCGCGCGTGTCCTCGTGGTCGTCGCGGGCGGCCTCTTGCTCGCCAACTGTTCGGCTAATTCCCGGATCGACCCGAAATGGGGTGTCGCGGCGAGCCCGCGCGTCGTCGACGACGGCGCACCGGTGCCAAAAGGCGGTGGCCGCTATCGCGTCGGAAAGCCCTATACCATTGCCGGCCGCACCTACGTTCCGCAAGAGGACGTGAACTACAAGGCGGAAGGCCTTGCTTCGTGGTATGGCGCCGATTTCCACGGCCGCTACACCGCCAATGGCGAAGTCTTCGACAAGGAATCTATTTCGGCGGCGCATCCGACCATGCCGCTGCCGTCCTATGCGCGGGTTACCAATCTGCGCAACAAGAAGTCCATCATCGTGCGCGTCAATGATCGCGGCCCTTATGTCGGCAATCGCGTCATCGACCTGTCGGCGCGGGTGGCGCGGTTGCTGGAGTTCCATGGCCACGGCGTCACCAAGGTGAAGGTCGAATATGTCGGCCGCGCGCCTCTCGCCGGCTCCGACGACCGCAAGCTGGTCGCCACGCTCCGCGACGGCAATGCGCCGCCGCCAAAGGTGCAGGTGGCCTCGTCCAAGGATTTTGCGCCTTATTTCGATCCCAAGCCGATGGCCGAGGCGCGCCCGGCCAAAACGCCGGTCAGCATGACGCCTGCGGCCCAGCAGGTCGCCGCCGCCGTCGTTGCCGATGACGACGAGGCCGAGACGGAAGTCCCGGCCCGTATCGCGGCGGCCAGTTTGCCGGCCCCGATGCGCTCTGCGGCTGTGCAAACCGTCCAAGCCCAGGCCGCACCCGGGGTTTCGCCGGTTTCGGCCTACGCCCCGACCCGGTATGATGGTCGTGCGGGATTCAACGGCCGCGGCCTCTACTGACGCTGCCCTGAGACACCCGTCACAGCGCTGCCATTTTTGCCCGGTGGAACCGGCTTGAACGGCCGTTGTGCCGTTCGCCGTGCCTTTAATCGTTTGAGGGTAGATCGGGATGTCGGGTCGCTGAATGGCAGTCTTTCGGACCAGCAGGATTGTCAGCGGGGTGACCGCGGCGCTGTTTGCCGCTGCGGTCTGCGCGCCGGCTTTCGCCGCGACCAAGGCGCACCGGCCGGGCTCCGGCCACAAGCCCGCCTCCGGGCTCGCAGCCAAGAAGGATCCGGCGAAGAAGGATGATGCGCCGATCAACGCCAAGCACGCCATCCTGATCGATGCCGAAAATGGCAGCGTGCTGTTCGAGCGCGATCCGGACGTGATGATCTATCCGGCCTCGCTCGCCAAGCTGATGACGGCCGAATATGTCTTCAACGAGATCAAGCAAGGCCGGCTCAATCTGCGCGACGAGTTACCGGTTTCCGAGTATGCATGGCGAACCGGGGGCGCGCCTTCGCGCACGTCGACCATGTTCGCGGCATTGCATAGCCGCGTACCGGTCGACGACCTCATCCACGGCATGATCATCCAGTCGGCCAACGATGCCTGCATCGTGCTCGCCGAAGGGCTCGCCGGCAATGAAGCCGAGTTCGCCCGCAAGCTCACCGAGCGGGCGCGCGCCATCGGGCTGACGAAATCGACCTTCGCCAATTCCAACGGCTTGCCCGATCCGGGCACCCAGGTGACGACGCGCGAACTGGGATTGCTGGCGCGCCATATCATCGTGACTTACCCGGAATTCTACAAAATCTACGGCAAACGCGATTATACTTGGAATAAGATCAAGCAGCCGAACCGCAATCCGCTGCTCGCCATGGACATCGGCGCCGACGGCATGAAGACCGGCTTCACCAAGGAAGCGGGTTACGGCCTGGTTGGGTCGGCGGTACAGGACGACACGCGGCTGATCGCCGTCGTCAACGGCCTCGGCTCACCGAAGGAGCGCGCCGAGGACGGCCGCAAGCTGCTGGAGTGGGGCTTCAAGAATTTCAATCACCGCATCCTGTTTGCCGAAGGCCAGATTATCGGCACCGCCAAGGTCTATGGCGGCACCGAAGGCAGCGTGCCGTTGCTCGCGCCGGGGCAGGTGCAGGTGATGATGCCGAAAGCGGGCGGCGACCGTCTCATCGCCCGCATCGTCTACACCGGCCCGGTGCCGGCGCCGGTCGCGAAGGATCAGCCGATCGGCGTGCTGCGCGTCTGGCGCAACGACAAGGTCATTCTGAACGTGCCGCTGAAGGCGGCCGAAGCGGTGGCGCAAGGTTCTTTGTCGCAGCGTGCGGTTGATGCCGCTGCCGAACTGGTGATCGGAGTGTTTCGCGCAGGTGCTCAAAGGTTATGAGCGCAGAGACTTCGAGCAGGCGCGGCAAGTTCATCACCTTCGAAGGCGGCGAGGGGTCGGGCAAGTCGACCCACACGGCGTTGCTGGCCGAACGCTTGAGGTCGCTCGGTCTCGAGGTCGTGCTGACGCGGGAGCCGGGCGGTTCGCCCGGCGCCGAAATCATCCGCCACATCATCCTGTCCGGCATCGCCAAGCCGCTTGGCACCGAGACCGAGACGATCCTGTTTGCCGCGGCGCGCGACGATCATGTCAACGCGACCATCCTGCCAGCGCTGCAGGCGGGAAAATGGGTGGTGTGCGACCGCTTCATCGATTCAACCCGAGTCTATCAAGGCGCGCTCGGCAAGGTCGACATGAAACTGATCCGTGGCCTCGAGCGCGTGACCGTCGGGGAAGCCATGCCCGACCTCACCATCCTTATCGACGTTCCGGCCAATATCGGGCTGGCCCGCGCCAGGACGCGGCGCGGTACAGGCACGGCTGACCGCTTCGAGGCGGAGTCGGTCGAGTTTCATGAGAACCTGCGCCTCGCGTTTCTGGACGTGGCAAAGCAGGAGCCGAAACGTTTCGCGGTGATCGACGGCCGGCCGCCCCGCGATGTTGTCGCCGAGCGTATCTGGGAGGCGGTCGAACAACGTCTCTTGGGCGTGGCCGCCGCGCCCGCCGAGGCCGTGGCGCCATGACTGCCAAAACCGACGACGGCGAGCCGCTGGCGCCGCACCAGACCACGGTGCTGTTCGGTCATGCCGAGGCCGAACGGACGCTGCTCGAAGCTTATCGCGGCGGGCGCATGCCGCACGCCTGGCTGATCGGCGGCCAGCCTGGCATCGGCAAGGCGACGCTCGCCTATCGGCTGGCGCGTTTCGTGCTTGCGCATCCCGATCCGGCCTCGGCCGAAGTGCAGAACGCCACGTCGCTGGCGGTCGATCCCGAACATCCGGCGGCGCGGCGCATCGCCGTCAGAGCCCAGGGCGATCTGCTGGTGCTCGAGCGCGTGATCAATCCGCAGACCGGCAAGCTCTTCACGGCGATCCGCATCGACGACGTGCGGCGCACGGTGGGTTTTTTTGGCTCGACGGCGGGCGAGGGCGGCTGGCGCATCGCCATCGTCGATCCGATCGACGACCTGCAGCGGGAGGGTGCCAACGCACTGTTGAAGATCCTCGAAGAACCGCCGCCGCGCACTCTGCTGCTGCTGATCAGCCAGTCGCCGGGTCGCGAGTTGCCGACCATCCGCTCGCGTTGCCGGCGGCTATTGCTGCGGCCGCTGACGCCGGATGACGTGGCCCGCGCCGTTGCGGCGTCGACCGGTACCGACATGTCCGAACTGCGCCAGGTCGCCGACGCTTCCGGCGGCAGCCCCGGCCGGGCGCTTCGTCTCATCGATGGCCCGGCGCTGGCGTTGCGTGGCCGTGTGCTCGATCTGATGGGGCAACTGCCGAACCCCGATCCGCGTGCTCTGCACGCGCTCGGCGACGCCCTGTCCGGCACCGATCCTGAGTCCCTGGAGACCTTTGTCGATCTGGTCAATGGCTGGTTGTCCGATCGGCTGGATGCCCGGATCGACGCTGGGCAGATGAACAAAGCGGCGGTTGCGTGGGACCGGATCAACCGGGCGGCGCGCGACGTCGAGGCCTATAACCTCGAGCGCAAGCCACTGGTTTTTGCCGTCTTCAAGGAACTGGCCGAGGCGGCACGGGGGTCCTGATCACGGCGGGCAATGCGCATGGGTGAGCGCGCATTGGAACAGTCGAACGCGCGAACTCGCATCGCGATCACGGTTGTGTTGGCGATCACAGCCAGCCGCGAAGCCGCCTCCTATGAACGCCATAGTCCGCTCCATCGCACATCCGAGCGGAGCGGGTGGCAGTTCAGAGGAGACTCCGATGAAATCGCTGGTGACCAAGCGCTCGATCGTTATTGCGGGTCACAAGACCAGCGTCAGTCTCGAGGACGCTTTCTGGGACGAGTTGAAGACCTTCGCCGAGCAACAGCGGATGACACTGTCGTCCGTCGTCAATGACATCGACACCAAGCGCGACGGTGGCAATCTGTCGTCGGCCATCCGGCTCTTTGTGCTGGAGCGGGCTCGAGCCCGGGCGAGGGAAGTCTCGGCTCTGTGCCAGAAGGGCCAGACCGCCGCGAAGGATGACGCGACCACGGGTGTGGCGCAGGCCCGCTGACCGGGCGGCCCGAATGCAATCGCCGGCCACAAGGGCCGGCGATGACATAAGTCGGCAGCAAAGCGGGACGGCTCAGTAGCCGCGCTTCTTGTTCTTCTTCGCGGCCTTGCGGGCGGCGTAGCGGGCGTCGCGCTTGGCCTTCTGCTCCGCGAGCAGAGCCTCGCCGGCGGCGGCTTTGTCGGCAGCCTCGAGAACCGCGAGTTCCTCGGCTTCCTTCTGCAGCTTGGCCTGACGTTCGGCCTCGATGGCGGCGAGACGGGCTTCCTCGGCCTCGCGGATCTTACGAGCCGCTTCGCGCTCGGCGTCGCGTACGGCCTGGCGCTCGGCGCGCGCCTGAGCGATCGCGAGACGTTCCTGGCGCTTGGATTCGAGTTCGGGCGCCTGGGTGGCAGCGCGGAATTTCTCGAGCATCGCCTTTTTGACGGCAGCGGCATTGTTCCGGCGCTCAAATGCGTCCGGACTTCTGAATTGACTCAAATTTTTCTCCTGGGAGGGCGCTGGCGGGGTTGTTCAACGAGTGAGCATTACAACTTCTATATGGCGTGCCGGCGCGTCCCGATCAACTGTCCCGCGCCATTTTTACCGGACGGACTATGCGACGAAAAATGGCCGGAACGAGGCGCCGCCCCGGCCATTGATGAGCCGTCCTGTGGGGTTCGCGGCTTACAACCGCGCCGTCTCGAAGGCGTTCACCCACATTGCGCAGATACCGGACCGTACAATCTCCGCGCGGGTAAATTCCACCACCGGAACTGGCAGGTTCTGCCCGTCGATGATCTCGATGACGGTGCGCAGCCCCGATTCTTTGGGCAGGTCGCATTGGCTGATGTCGCCGTTGATGACCACGGAGCAGTCCTCGCCGATCCGTGTCAGGAAAGTCTTGATCTCGGCGGCGGTGGTGTTTTGCGCCTCGTCCAGCAGCACAAAGGCGTTTTTCCACGAGCGGCCGCGCATCACCTCGAAGGGCACCAGTTCGATGGCGCCGTTCTTGAGCGCGATCTCATAAGCGGCCTTGCCGATGCGCTCCTTGATCGCCTCGATCACCGGCGCGGCCCAAGGCGCGAACTTGTCTTCGAGCGAGCCGGGGAAGAATCCGAGCGAACGGCCGCACGGCACGTTGGGGCGCGTCAGGATGATTTTTTCGATTTGTCGGTTGCGGAGGAGGTCGGCGGCGTGGGTCGCCGCGATCCAGGTCTTGCCGGTGCCGGCCGGTCCGAGGACGATGACCTGGGGATATCTGCGTAGCGCGTCGAGGTAGTCAGCTTGCGTCGGATTGAGCGGTTTTATCGGCGGTAAGACCCGTTCGGCCTCGAACTTGTTCTGGAAGTTGATGATCTGCGCGGTTCCAGACAAGCGTTCATGGCGGCGTCTCTTCTTGTTCAGGTTCTTACCCAAGGCCGACTCCTTCTCGTGGACTGCTTGAGGGTCGCAAGCGCCCGCGGTCCATATCGGAGGCAGGAGGATCCATGCATCGAACGTGCCAATACCGGCCGATTGTTGTGGCCTGAAAAGGCTGAGCGGGCTTTGCGAGGGACGGCGGCTGGCTTTGGTCGTTCGGGAACGTGTCGGTCCCGACTGGCCTGAGCAACTTATCGATCCGTAATCGACGAACCGCCATGTGACGAAGCGTAGGCGATTCGGATGACGCTTTCTTAAAAAAATATCGTGCCGCGAAAACCGAAGCGGAACCCTACTGCTTGGCGAGACCGCAATAGCGCAGGCGGCCGTTATCCCAGCATCCGGTGCGCATGCAGATGTTCCTGCGCACGCCACACTCGGTCAGGCAGGCAGACTTCTTTGCCGACGGGCCCTTTGCGCAAGCCTGCTGGCATGTCGTTTCCTCGCCACTGCACTTCATTGGCTGGGCCTTCGCCGCGCCCGCTAACATGAACGCAGAGAAGAGGGCGATGAGCGCGGTGCGGAGGGGCTGGGTCATGGATCAACGCTTACGCTGAGTCGCCGGGTGTGAACACCCGGGGCGCGGCGCGGCAATGAGTTGGTGACCACCGCATAAATTCGTCAAAGCGATCTGTGACTTAAGGGTCATTTAACCCTAATGGCGGAGCGTAGAACTCGAAAGATCGACCTTGGAATGCCGGCGCCAGGCCGTGTGTTGAGTTCGAGTTGCGTATCGCATGACGTATACGGCTGTCGCCACTGTCGACGCATTATGGCGTGAAGACCGGCGCGTTTCGTCCGCTGACTTCGGACGTGGGCTGCGCGCGGCCCGCAATTGCCTCGTTCTCGGCATCGGTGCTGTCGGCTTTGTCGGCGTATCCGCCGTGGCGGTTACTTTTACCGCGGCGTGGCTGGCAAGCGGTACGATGCAGCCGCATGTTCGTTTGCCGAGCGGTCCTGGATCGCTGATGCTGGTTCCTCGTGAGCATGCCACCAAGACAGCGGTGCGCGGACAGGGTGGCTCGCAATGGTCCGACGCCTATATCGACCGCACCAGGCCGATCCTGCCGGCCGAGAAAATGCGGCCGGCCATCGTCCAGGCCAAACCGGTTCCATCGGTATCCACTCTCGCGGTGCCATTGCCGCGCCCGTTGCCGGCGCGTCTGGCCCAGACTCGTGCCGAAATCGAAGCGCCAAAAGCTGCTGCTGTTGTCGAAGCTCCGGGTGTCGCGCCTGTAGCGGCTCCTGTCGTCGCATTACCGGCATCGAAGCCGGGGAGCGCTTCCAAGCTCGAGGCGATGGCCGCCATCGACTCCAGGATAACGGCGAAGGACGAACCAAACGCGCCGCCGAAACCGGCGCCGGTCGCGACCATTCCCGCGTCGTTGCCCGCCACGTTGCCGGATTCGGTCAGTCGCACCGCCGTCTACGACATCACCGGCAGCATTGTGCACATGCCCGATGGCACCAAACTGGAAGCGCATTCGGGCTTGGGCGAGCGCATGAACGACCCGCGCCACATCAGGGTGCGCATGCGAGGGCCCACGCCACCCAATGTCTATGTGTTGACCGAACGTGAGCGCCTGTTCCATGGCGTGCGCGCGGTTCGACTCAATCCTGTTTACAAGGAGAGGATGTTCGGCCGCGACGGCATCCTGGCCCACAGCTACTTGCTGGGACCGAGTGGCCAGTCGAACGGCTGCGTGTCGTTCAAGGATTACCAGAAATTCCTGACCGCCTTCCTCGACGGCAAGGTGGACAAGATGGTGGTCGTGGCCGATCTCAAGGGGCAATCCTGGAAGTCTGCCGCCATGCAGGCTGACGGCATACCAGCCTCCGCGCGCCGCTATGCCGGCGGTTACAGCCGCCCGACGATCATCCCGCCGGCGGGCGGCCGCGACGCCGAGCCGCGCTATACGGCCGCTCTGGGCTTGGCGTCCGAGCGTGGGGCAGGGACCTGGTAACCTGCCCTTCGGTCATGAATCGCTGAAAAGCCCGTGGAACCGCCTTGCTTGCCGAAGCGGCAGGCGGTTGTTACCTAACCCGCAGATTCCAAGGGCCGCGGAACCCTCTCGCGCCCGGTTAGGGGCCGTCTCGGCCCGATGAAGGCCGAAATGTCCGCGAAACAGCCCTTTTACATCACCACCGCCATTTCCTACCCGAACGGCGTCCCCCATATAGGCCACGCCTATGAGGCGATCGCGACCGATACCATCGCCCGTTTCATGCGGCTGGACGGCTACGACGTCTATTTCCTCACCGGCACCGACGAGCACGGCCAGAAGATGCAGCAGACCGCGGCCAAGCTCGGCCTGACGGCGCGGCAGCTGCGCGACCAGAACGTGCCGCGCTTCGAAGCCATGGTAAAGATGCTCAACCTGTCGAACGACGACTTCATCCACACCACGGAGGAGCGGCACTACCGCTCGTCCGAAGAGATCTGGCGGCGGATGGAGGCCAAGGGCGACATCTATCTCGATAAATATGCCGGCTGGTACTCGGTGCGCGACGAGGCCTATTACGCCGAGGACGAAACGCACCTGAACGAGCAGGGCACGCGCCTCGCCACCAAGACCGGCACGCCGGTCGAGTGGGTCGAGGAGGAGAGCTATTTCTTCAAGCTGTCGGCCTACCAGGACAAGCTGCTCGACCTGTACGCCAAGGTGCCGGACTTCGTGCTGCCCAAGGAGCGCCTCAACGAGGTGGCGAGCTTCGTGAAGGGCGGCCTGAAGGACCTGTCGCTGTCGCGCACAACCTTCGATTGGGGCATTCCGGTGCCGGGCAACCCGAAGCACATCATGTATGTGTGGGTGGATGCGCTGACGAACTACATCACCGGCGTCGGCTTCCCGAACGAAAACGATCCGAAATTCCAGCGTTACTGGCCGGCCGCGCTGCATGTTATCGGCAAGGACATCGTGCGCTTCCACGCCGTGTACTGGCCGGCCTTCCTGATGTCGGCCGGCGTCGCCGTGCCGAAGCGGATTTTCAGCCACGGCTTCCTGTTCAACCGTGGTGAGAAGATGTCGAAATCGGTCGGCAACGTCGTCGATCCCTTCGTCATGGCGGAGACCTACGGCGTCGATCAGATGCGCTTCTTCTTCCTGCGCGAGGTGCCCTTCGGGCAGGATGGCAGCTACAGCCACGAGGCCATCGTCAACCGCGTCAATGCCGATCTCGCCAACGATCTCGGCAACCTGGCGCAGCGTTCGCTCTCCATGGTCGCCAGGGCCTTCGAGGGCAAGTTGCCGACACCGGGCGAATTCACGCCGGAGGATCAGACCATTCTCGCGGCGGCGGACGCCATGCTGCCGGCGGCGCGCGAGTACATGAAGACACAGCAGCTCCACCACATGCTGCACGTGGTGTGGTCGGTGGTCGCCGAAGCCAACCGCTATTTCGCCGCCGAAGCCCCCTGGGCCAAGGCCAAAACCGATCCGGCACGGCAAGGGACCATCCTCTACGTCACCGCCGAGATCATTCGCCAGGTGGCCATACTTGCCCAGCCGGTGATGCCGGTGTCGGCCGGCAAGCTGCTCGACCTGCTCGCGATCCCGCCCGGGGAACGCAGCTTTGCGGCGCTCGAAGATGGCAAGCGGATCGCGCCCGGCTCGGCTCTGCCGGCGCCGCAGGGCGTGTTCCCGCGCTATGTCGAGCCGGAGACGGCTGAAGGCGCTGAAAAGGCTCCCAAGGAGCCCAAAAAGCAAAAAAATCAGCCGAAGAAGCCGTGATGCTGGTCGACAGCCATTGCCACCTCGATTTCCCGGAATTCGCGCCTGAACTCGACGCCATCGTCGAGCGGGCGCGGGTGGCCGGCGTCGGGCGCATGGTAACGATCTCAACCCGGGTGAAGAAGCTCCAGCAAGTGCTTGCGGTTGCTGAAAAATACCCGGCCGTTTTCGCCTCGGTCGGGACCCATCCGCATAATGCCCAGGAAGAGCTGGATATCGACGCCGCCGAGCTGGTGCGGCTGAGCCAGCACCCCAAGATCGTCGCCATCGGCGAGGCCGGCCTCGACTATCACTACGACAAGTCGCCACGTGCCGATCAGGCGTGGGGCTTCCGTGAGCACATCAAGGCGGCGCGCGAGACCGGGCTGCCGCTGGTGATCCATACGCGCGAGGCCGACGCTGATACGGCCGTGATCCTTGAGGAGGAAATCGGGAAGGGTGCCTTCCCGGCCGTTCTGCATTGCTACACCGGCGGCCGCGAACTCGCGTTCAAGGCCGTCGAACTCGGCCTCTATGTCGGCTTCACCGGCATCATCACCTTCAAGAACGGCGAAACGCTGCGCGACATCGCCCGCGACCTGCCCGCCGACCGCATTCTGGTCGAGACCGATGCGCCGTTCCTGGCGCCGATCCCGTATCGCGGCAAGCGCAACGAGCCGTCTTACGTCGTCAACACCGCCAAGGTTCTGGCCGAGACGCGCGGCGTGTCTGAAGCCGAGATCGCCCGGCAGACCACGGAGAACTTCTTCCGGCTGTTCTCCAAGGTGCCGCGCGTACTTCCAGGTGAGAAAGCCACGGACGACGTCAGGAAGGCCGGATGAACCTGCGTTTCACCATTCTCGGCTGCGGTTCGTCGATGGGCGTTCCGCGCGTGGCTTTGGGCTGGGGCGATTGCGATCCCAATGAGCCGAAGAACCGCCGCCGCCGCTGCGCTCTTTTGGTTGAACGCGTGCAGGGGCCAGGACAGGTTACACGCGTTCTGGTCGATGCCGGACCGGATATCCGCGAGCAGCTCATCGAGGCCAATGTCGACTGGCTCGATGGCGTCCTGATCACCCACGAGCACGCCGACCACACCCACGGCCTCGACGACCTGCGCCCGATGTTCGTCGCCCGCAAGCGTCGTATCGACGTTTATATGGGTGAAAGCGCTGCCGTCGATCTGCACGCCCGCTTCGGCTACTGCTTCCGCACGCCCGCCGGCAGCAATTATCCGCCGATCCTGGCCGAACATCGTTTGATACCGGGCAAACCAGCCACGATTGACGGGCAGGGAGGCCCTATCGAGCTTCTGCCGTTCCTGCAGGACCATGGCGACATCGTTTCGCTCGGCTTCCGCTTCGGCGACGTGGCCTACTCGACCGACCTCAAGAGCCTGCCGCCGGACAGCATCGCGGCGCTCGAAGGCCTCGACATCTGGATCGTCGACGCGCTGCGCAAGGCGCCGCATCCGAGTCACATGAATCTCGACGAGACGCTGCAATGGATCACGCGCATCAGACCGAAGCGCGCGGTCCTGACCGACATGCACACCGATCTCGATTACCAGACGCTGCGCCGGACACTGCCGGATGGCATTGAGCCGGCCTATGACGGGATGCAATTCGAGGCGTGATCGTGACCTGGAAAGCGGCGTAATTTCAATAAATTGCGAGGTAATCTTGAGCCAATGCATCCGTTTCCGGGCGCATCGGACCATATCGTAATATTCCATAATATGTCTTATGCGAATCGGGTTAGGGCCAGCGGGCTTGGCGAAGTCTCTGGATAAGCCCGCCCACTGCCGCGCCATGGCCGGGCTGCGCCGCTAGGTTCTCGGCTTGCCGCCGATCCTTGACGCCCAGCCCGAGTGAACCCGTGAAGCCATCCCGCGACATTGCCCGACTGATCGAGATCATGGCCGCGCTGCGCACGCCGGTGACCGGCTGCCCGTGGGACCTGGAACAGAACTTCGCGACCATCGCGCCATACACCATCGAGGAAGCCTACGAGGTTGCCGACGCCATTCAGCGCGACGATCTGACGGACCTGCGCGACGAGCTCGGCGATCTGCTGCTGCAGGTTGTGTTCCACGCCCGGATGGCGCAGGAGCAAGGCGCGTTCGATTTCGGCGGCGTGGTCGAGGCCGTGACCTCCAAGATGATCCGGCGGCATCCGCATGTGTTCGGCGATGCTGGCGGTCAGGACACCAAGGCCGTCGAGGGCCAGTGGGAGCGCATCAAGGCCGAGGAAAAGGCCGAGCGCGCCAAACGGCATCCACCAAAGCCGCCGAGCGCGCTGGACGGCGTGCCGGTCGCCCTGCCCGCATTGACCCGCGCCCTCAAGCTGCAGCAGAAGGCCGGCCGCGTCGGCTTCGATTGGAACGATCCGCGCGCGGTGCTCGCCAAGATCCGCGAGGAAGCCGACGAGATCGAGGCAGAGCTCGATCGCGCCGAGAACGAGAAGGCCGCCGCCGAGGTCGGCGATCTGCTGTTTGCCGTGGTCAATCTGGCGCGGCATCTGGACGCCGATCCGGAGGCGGTGCTGCGCGTGACCAACGCCAAGTTCGAGCGCCGCTTCACAGCCATCGAGGCCGCGCTGGCGGAGCAAGGCAAGAAGCCGCAGGACGCCACGCTCGCCGAGATGGATGCGCTGTGGAATGCGGCGAAGAAGGCGGAGCGGGAGTAACGCTCATTGCGCTGTCATTCCGGGACGGGGCGAAGCACCGGACCCGGAATCCAGACAAGCCCTCATGAATCGCTGGATTCCGGGTTCGCTCGCTGCGCTCGCGCCCCGGAATGACGGCGAATGTAGCTTCGATTACGCCGTCACGCCCGGCGCCTCGTAGCCGGTGCGGGCGACGTATTCGGTGTAGCCGCCGCCGTACTTGTGCACGCCGTCGGGCGTGAGCTCGAGCACACGGTTCGACAGCGCGGCGAGGAAATGCCGGTCGTGCGACACGAACAGCATGGTGCCCTCGTATTTCGACAAGGCCTCGATCAGCATTTCCTTGGTCGCCATGTCGAGATGGTTGGTCGGCTCGTCCAGCACCAGGAAATTCGGCGGGTCGTACAGCATGATCGCCATCACGAGCCGCGCCTTCTCGCCGCCGGACAGAACGCGGCATTTCTTTTCGACATCGTCACCGGAGAAGCCGAAGCAGCCGGCCAGCGAGCGCAGTGAGCCGATGCTGGCCTGCGGGAACGTGTATTCGAGCTGCTCGAAAACGGTGCGCTCGCCGTCGAGCAGGTCCATCGCGTGCTGGGCGAAATAGCCCATCTTGACGCTGCCGCCGACGGTGACCGTGCCGGCATCGGGCTCGGTGGTGCCGGCGATCAGCTTGAGCAAGGTCGACTTGCCGGCGCCGTTGACGCCCATGACGCACCAGCGGTCGAGACGGCGGATCGAGAAATCGAGGCCGTCATAAATGCTGCGGCCGCCAAAGGCCTTGGCGACATCCTTGAGGATCGCGACATCCTCGCCCGAGCGCGGCGCCGGCGGAAAATCGAAGCTGACGCTCTGGCGACGGCGCGGCGGCTCGACGCGCTCGATCTTGTCGAGCTTCTTGACCCGGCTCTGCACCTGCGCGGCGTGGGACGCCCTCGCCTTGAAGCGCTCGATGAAACGGATTTCCTTGGCCAGCATCGCCTGCTGGCGCTCGAACTGCGCCTGCTGCTGCTTCTCGTTCTGCGCCCGCTGTTGTTCGTAGAAACCGTAATCGCCGGCATAGGAGTTAAGCGAGCCGGCATCGATCTCGATGATCTTGTTGACGATCCGATTCATAAACTCGCGGTCGTGCGAGGTCATCAGCAAAGCGCCGTCATAGCCTTTCAGAAACTGCTCCAGCCAGATCAGGCTTTCGAGATCCAGATGGTTC
>JAEZEY010000504.1 GCA_023432845.1 Pseudomonadota bacterium | reverse complement strand
ACCTCGGCTATACGCCGTCGCAGGCGCCGCGCCGCCCCGAACCGCCGGCCCCGCCCGCTCCGACGCCGTCGGGCAGCGGCAAGACTGGCTGGCTGAGCGACTTGCTGTCGCGCGCCTCGCGCGAGGACAACGAGCCGCAAATCCGTGAGCCTGCCCGCGACTATGGACGGGATTCGGGCCGCGAGCCCGCGCGCGACCGGGACAGCGCCCGCGGCGAGGACCGCACCGCGCGGCACTCGATCGAGTCACTCGACAGCCTGTCGGTCGATATCGCGCGCATGATCGACCACGAAGCCGCGGCCGATCTGTGGGATCGCTACAAGCGCGGCGAGCGCAACGTGTTCACGCGCCGCCTCTACACGCTGCAGGGTCAGCAGGCCTTCGACGAGATCCGCCGCAAGTATCGTGCCGACCGCGAATTCAAGCAGACGGTCGATCGCTATATCGGTGAGTTCGAGCGGTTGCTCGATGAAGTCTCGCGCGACGACCGCGGCCAGGTGGTGGCGCGTACCTACCTCACCTCCGAAACCGGCAAAGTCTACACCATGCTGGCGCACGCGGCAGGGCGGTTCGACAACGCATAAGCGCGGCGCTTCCATCACAAATAAAAACGGGCGCCTTCGGGCGCCCGTTTTTATTTGGAAAGCTCGTTAGCGGAAAGCGGATGAGCATCACCCGCCGACACTCGTCACCGCCGATGCCCCGCTTTTGCGCGGCGTGACCAAGAAAACTGGCCGCTTTGATTACAGTGAGGTCTACCGCATCGCCGGCGTCGGCAGGCTCCTCGGCTTCTTCTCGGCATCCGGCGGATCGCCGCCCCAGATGATGCGGCTCGGATTGGCATCGAAGTTCTTGGCGGCTTTATCGATCGTCGTCAGCGTCCGCGTGCCGGTCCGCGCCATCCGTGCGATGTCGAGTGCCAGCGTCTCGGTGCGCTTGTCGAGATTATCGGCCAGGGACTTGATCGAGCGCGCCGCCTCGTTGATGTCGCCACCCTTGCCGTCCGGCCCGCCGATCAACCCTTCGAGGCCCGCGGCGATGCGGTCAATGCGGTCAGAATTGCGGCCCAACGCCCCGGTGAAGCGCTCGACATTGGCCAGCGTCTTGTCGATGTTGTCCGAATTGGTGCCGAGCGCGGCGGTGAACTTCTCGATATTGCTCAACGTCTGGTCGAT
The DNA here is from genome assembly GCA_023432845.1 of Pseudomonadota bacterium. Taxonomy (GTDB): domain Bacteria; phylum Pseudomonadota; class Alphaproteobacteria; order Rhizobiales; family Xanthobacteraceae; genus Pseudolabrys. The sequence continues at coordinate 6,588 of JAEZEY010000504.1, read as the reverse complement.
CTTCGCCGAGTTGTTGGCCAGCGCGCCGGTGAATTTCTCGATGTTCTCCAGCGCCGCGTGGAAGGCCTTCTGGTTTTCGCTGATGAATTCGTCAAGCTTGCGCATGACGTCACGCGCCGCCTGTGTCACATCCTGCGTCGCACCCGGCGGTGCCGCCAATATGGGCGGCGTTTCGCCGGAACTGGCGCCGGCCAGCGCCTTGGCCGCCGGGTTACCGCCGATCAGCGACACCGATGCGATACCGGTCAGGCCCTGGAATTCGAGACCAACCTGGGTGTCCTCGCGCACCGTCACAGACTTGTCGACCGACAAAGTCGCCACGACCTGCTTCGGCTTCGACGGGTCGAGCTGCAGGCCGGTGACTTCGCCGACCCGGATGCCGTTGAACAGAACGGTCGCGCCGGTGCGCAGGCCGGACACAGAGCCGTCGAACACGATGCGATAGAGCAACCGCTCGCCGGTGCCGCCGATGTTCTGGAACCAGTAGACGAAGCCGAACACGCCGGCGATCACGGCCAGCGTGAACACTCCGATCAATACGTAGTTCGCTCGCGTTTCCATCCGACCCGCTCCAGTTCAGCCATTGCCCGACAGCGCCGCCTCGCGGGCGCCGATCGCCGCGCGCGCGCGCTTGCCGCGGAAGTATTCCTTCATCCATGGATGCTCGGACTTGAGCATCGTCTCCATGGTGCCGGCCGCGATCACCTTGCCGTCGAACAGGACCGCGATTCGATCGCACACCGTGCTCAGGCTGTCGAGGTCGTGGGTTACCATGTAAACGGTAAGGCCCAAAACACGTTGCAGCGTGGCGATCAGGGTATCGAAATCGCCGGCGCCGATGGGATCGAGGCCCGAGGTCGGCTCGTCCAGAAACACGATCTCGGGATCGAGGGCGAGCGCCCGCGCCAGGGCCACGCGCTTGGTCATGCCGCCGGACAGCTCCGAGGGATACTTGCCGCAAACGCTGGCGTCGAGACCGACCATTTCCAGCTTGGCCACGGCCAGTTCGTCCATCAGCCGCTGAGGCAGGTCCAGGTTCTCGCGGACGGCGAACTGCAGGTTTTCCATGACCGTAAGCGATGAAAACAGCGCGCCCTGCTGAAACAGCACGCCCCAGCGCCGCTCGATGGCGCGGCGCTCCTCGTCGCCAAGCTGATCGAGATCGTGGCCGAGTACCTTGATGGTACCGGCGCGCTTGGCGATGAGGCCGATGATGGTGCGCATCAAGACCGATTTGCCGGCGCCGGAGCCGCCGACGAAGCCGAGAATTTCGCCGCGATAGACATCAAGATCGGCGCCCTTGAGGACGAGGCGGTCGCCGAAGCCGACTTCGACGCCGCGCACCTCGATGATCGTTTCGCGTTTTCCGTTGGAGGCGGCCATCGCTCACATCCCGATCGAGGCAAAGAAGATGGCGAACAGGCCGTCCATCACGATGACGAGGAAGATCGATTCGACGACGGACGCCGTGGTTTGGCGGCCGAGCGATTCCGCCGAGCCCTTCACGGCGAGGCCCTCGACGCATGAGACGACGCCGATCACCAGCGCCATGAACGGCGCCTTGATCATGCCGACCTGGAACGTGTTGAGCGCGATCGATTCCTTGAGCCGCGACAGAAAGATGTCCGGCGCGATACCGCCATAGAGCCAGCACACCAGACCGCCGCCATACAGCGCCGCCATCGAGCCGATGAAGGTCAGGATCGGCACGCCGATCACCAGCGCCAGGATGCGCGGCAGGATCAGCACCTCGACCGGGTCGAAGCCCATGGTCTTCAGCGCGTCGACCTCCTCACGCATCTTCATCGAGCCGAGCTCGGCGGTGTAGGCCGAGCCGGAGCGGCCGGCGACCATGATGCAGACGATCAGCACACCGAGTTCGCGCAGCACCAAGATGCCAACCATGTCGACGACATAGACGTCGGCGCCGAACTTGCGGAAGTGAAACAGGCCCTGCTGGGCGATGATGCAGCCGATCAGGAAAGTGATCAGCAAAATGATCGGCACCGCCCGCCACGCCACCATGTCGAGTTGATGCACCAGCGACGTCAGGCGGAAGGTCAGCGGCCGGGTCAGCACGCGCAGAATGGCGGTGACCAGCGCGCCGAACATGTTGACGATCGCGAGCAGCGAGCCGCCGACCGAGCTGATGTTCTGGCCGACCGACGACAGCGCATAGACGAATGAGCCGGCCGCGCGACGCTTGCGCAGCGGCTCGAGATCGACCTGATGGATCTCGTCGATCAGCGCGCTGTAGTCTTCCTTGAGGCCGGTGACTTCGGTCTTGGCGCCATGCGCCTCGGCCTCGCGCACCAGCTTCTCGAGCAGCCAGGCGCCGAAAGTGTCGAGCTGCTCGACCTTGCCCATATCGATGGAGACTGCCCTCACGCCGCGATGGCGACGGGTCAGCCCCGTTATTTGGGCATCCAGCAGGCGCGCATGAGCCGCCGTCCAAGCGCCCCCGCCCGTAACGGCCAGCCTGTCGCCTTGCAGGGATTCCTGCAGGAATGGGTCGGCTTTCAAACTCTCTCGCTCCTGCGCCCGCCATTACTCAAATAGAGACGCAAATGGGCCCCGGCCAGCCCTGATTCTCAAGGATTTAGGCTGCTTTCCGGGTTTGACCCACCCCTGCTACCCGGATATCCCCACCTCCGTCCGCCCGTCACCTCGCAAAAGGTCGCGCCTTGGCCCTTTCCCTTTCGGTCGCCGTCGAGCGTTTCCCGATTGCCGGCTCGTTTTCGATCAGCCGCGGCGCCAAGATCGAGGCCGTGGTGGTCGTCGCGGCGATTTCCGACGGGCGGCAAACCGGTCGCGGCGAATGCGTTCCCTATGCCCGTTACGGCGAGAGCATCGACAATGTGACAGCCGCGATCGAGGCGATGAGTAGTGCGCTGGCCAATGGCCTCGATCGCATCGGCTTGCAGCGGGTCATGCCGCCAGGCGCGGCGCGCAATGCGCTCGACTGCGCTTTCTGGGATCTGGAAGCCAAACGCAGCGGCCGCCGCGTTCATGAACTGGCCGGCCTCCCCGCGCCGCGGCCGCTGACCACCGCTTTCACGATTTCACTCGCCGATCCGCAGACCATGGCGGCAGCCGCCGCCCGCGCCGCGCACCGGCCGCTGCTGAAGATCAAGCTCGGCGGCAGTGCCGAGCACGGCGGCGATCCGGCGCGTATTGCCGCGGTCCGCGCCGCCGCGCCGCAAGCGACGCTGATCGTTGACGCTAATGAAGGCTGGGCGGAAACCGACCTCGCCGCCAATCTCGACGCCTGCGCCAAGGCCGGCGTCGCGCTGGTGGAGCAGCCGCTGCCCGAGGCTCGCGACGATGCGCTTGCCGGCATTGCCCATTCCATTCCGATCTGCGCCGACGAAAGCGCCCATGACCGCGCCTCGCTCGCGGCGCTCGAGGGCAAGTACGACGCATTGAATATCAAACTCGACAAGGCGGGCGGCCTGACCGAGGCTCTGGCCATGGCGGAAGCGGCCCGTGCCGCCGGGCTCACGATCATGGCCGGCTGCATGGTGGCGACGTCGCTGGCCATGGCGCCCGCCGTGCTGCTGGCGCAGTCGGCACAGTTCACCGATCTCGACGGCCCGCTCCTGCTGGCACACGACCGCTCCCCAGGGCTGAACTATGACGGCAGCCTCGTTAGGCCGCCCGAGCCGGAGCTCTGGGGCTAATTTGTGCAGAAATTTAGTTGATTGCGATCAATGCCGGCCATTCCCGCTCTGATACGAAAGCGCCCCAGAGACAACTATTCGTTTCAGGGGACGACACGTGGTCGACTCGAAGGTGGCCGTACGCCTCAAGGCCCATGCCCGGCTGTGCCGGAAGCTGGCAGCTGCCAGCCTCGACGAGAATGTCGGGGCCGATCTTCTGCGCATGGCTGAGGAATGCCTCGCCGCAGCGGCTGGCGGCATCGCTGCTGATCCCGAACCGCGTGCCATTGCGATACGTGTTCCGGGCCGGAACTCCCTTTTTGACACAACGGCCTGAATTCTTTCGTCATTTTCCTCCGAAAAGTGGTTAACCAAACCTTTCCGTCAGCCCCCGATTAGGCTTAGACTTTGCGAAGATGGCGCGCGGGCACTTGTCGCGCCTCAAATCGGGGTTCGGGGGATGTGGTTCAGGAGCACATTGCTCTGCGCAATCGCGGCGGCGTCAACGGTGACGTCGCCTGCGTCGGCCACGATGCGTATCGCTGAAGACCGCGGCGGTCAGATCGGCCATTACCTCCAAGCTTTCGCCATGCTGCGCTCGTCTGGCGAGAACGTCGTGATCGACGGCAACTGCCTGTCTGCCTGCACCCTGGTCCTCGGCCTCATTCCGCGCTCGCGTATTTGCGCGACACCACGAGCCCGCTTCGGCTTTCATGCGGCGTGGATGCCGGATGCCGACGGCGCCCCCGTGACGAGCCAACTCGGCACCCAGGCCTTGTGGAATATCTACCCCACCGATGTGCGCCGCTGGATCAATCGCAACGGCGGCCTGTCGCGCAAGATGATCTACCTGCAGGGCAAGGCCGTGCATTCGCTCGTCTCGGAATGCGGGTCGAAGCCAGCGCAAACGCGCCGCGCGGATGCCGCGGCGAAGCGCCGGGTCGAGCGCCGCGCCGACAAGCGCTTCGAGCGGCAGATCTCAAAGCGCGTTGCCAGCAGTTCGACGCGCCGCGCGATCCGCTACAGCGCCATAAGCACAGCCAACGATCGCCGCTAACGCCATTGCCGCGTAGGCTTTGGCGCCGAACAGCCCGTAGAGCCAGCCGGACAGCGCCATCGCCGCGGCCATCGCCAGACCGATGACGATCGCGAGATAGCCCTGCGCGGTCGCCGCCTGCCCCGGCGGCGCATGGCGGCTGGTGAAGAACAGCGCGCCCAGATAGGTCATGCCGAAGCTGAAGGCGTGCAGCATCTGCAGCAGCGGCAGGAGATAGACCGGCGGATCGAACGCCATCACCAGCCAGCGCAAGCCGCCGCCGGCACCGCCCAGGACCAGCATCATGCTCGGCGTCAGAAAGGCCGGCAGCCGGGCCGCGACAATGAACAGAATGATCTCCGCGACCACGCCCACCGACCACAGCGCGGCGATCGCGGTGCCGTCGAGCCCGGCATTACGCCATTCGAGCGAAGAAAAACCGTAATAGACGGAATGACTCGACTGGGTCAGAGCGGCCGATGCGGCGACGACGAGGAAGGCCGGATCGCGCAACAGGCGCTTCGGCTGCGCCGCCGCGATCGTGCCCGGATCGTGCGGCGGCAGCGGCCTCAGATTGACCGCCATGACGAGCATAACGGCGCTGGCGGCGACGATCAGCCAGATCAGTTCGCCGGGCGGAACGATGTCGGCCACGTAACCCGCGCCGAAAACGCCAGCGATGAAGGCGACCGATCCCCACAATCGCACCGAGCCATAGGCGCGGCCGCGCGTGCCGAGACCGCGCAGGGCATAGGTTTCGAGCACCGGCATGATCGGCGTCGTCGCCAGCGAGGTCAGCGCGTATGCGAGAAGGATCAGATATCCGCCCTCGGCGATCGACACGGCGCAATAGCCCGCGAGGCCCAGGCCGCTCAGCATGACCAGCGTGCCGCGCAGCGCATCGCGGCGGTCGGCCTGCCGCGTGACGACCGGGATCGCGACAACGCGCAGGATCTGCGGCGCCGCCAGCGTGATGCCGATCAGTGCCGCGTCGACGCCCTTGGCCTTGAGCCAGACCGGGAAGAACGGCAGCACGATGCCGCTGAGCACGAACAAAGCAGCATAAAACGCCGCAATTCGCGCCGCGAAACCCGTATCGCTCGATAAGAAAGGCGGCCGCATCGTGCGGGCTCGGCTCCGGCGGGCTGATGTCGTGCCGAATCAACGGTGGTTCGCTGTTACCGAAGGCTGGCCGAATCAGATCGCTTGATTGATAAACGCGGGGATCGAAATTGCCTATGGCCGCGAAGAAAAACGGGCGTCGCCGATGGTTGCGGAAAGCGTCAGCAGACGGCACGAGGTGCCGGCCGAGCAGGTTGCCGAGGACGACTACCAGTCGTTCTGCGAGGCCCTGAGTTCGACCGCGCGCGGCCGGGCATTCCTTGACGAGTTCGCCCGCCGCAACCGGCAGGCCGATACCGAGGTCGTGCTCACGGCGCTGGAGCGGCTCGAAGCCACCGCCCGCGCGCAATCGCCCGAGGCCGACCGTATCCGCCAGGATCTCAAGGCGTTGCTCGACACCCTGCGCAGCGCGCGGCCGCAAACCGAGAACACGCCGACCGCCATCAAGGCGGCGACACTCGCTGCACTCATCGATTTCACCCAGGCCCGCATCGAGGCATTGGTGCTGCCGGCAGCGGCGCGCGAGGGCGAAACCTTGTCGGCCGTGCCGGATCAGGAGCAGCCCGAACTACCGATCCCGCATCCGACCGCCGCTGCCGCGCCGATGATGGCTCTGGTTCAGGAACAGGTTCGGATCGAACCGGTCGCAAGTGCGCCACAGCCGTTCGTGCCGGCACAGGCCAGGCGCAAGACCGCCACCATCATCCCGATCGTCGAATTCGACTATCACGCGCATCAGATCGGACGTCCGCTGCCGGCGCGCTACGCGCC
>JAEZEY010000492.1 GCA_023432845.1 Pseudomonadota bacterium | reverse complement strand
CGATGATGTCGATCGCGCCGGCCAGCCGTTGTGCAGTCATCAGGTCGCCTTGCGAATCTTCGTGTGATAGACGGTCTCGCTCTTGTCGGCCCATTCGTCGTACTTGGCCTTGTAGGCGAAGTAGGATTCATGAACCTTCTTGGTGACCGGATCTTTTTCGACCGCTTCGGCGAGGATCTTGGTGGTCGCCGCGCGCAGCGCCTTGACGACGTCGTCGGGCAGGGGCCCGGCGATGACGCCCTGGTTCTTCACCAGGTCTTCATAGGCCTCGGCGTTGTTCTTCTGGCACCAGGCTTCGCTGATGACATTGCAGGCCGCGCAGGCGTTTTCGACGATGGCTTTGAGGTCCGGCGGCAGGCTGTCCCACTTCGCCTTGTTGATGGTGAGCTCCGAGGTGGTCGCCATCTCGTGCCAGCCGGTGGTGTAGTAGTATTTCGCAACCTTCTGCAGGCCGAGCTGCCGGTCGAGATAGGGGCCGACGAATTCGGCCGCGTCGATGACGCCGCGCTCGAGGCTTGGGAAGATCTCGCCCGGTGCAATGAGGCGCGAGTCGACGCCCAGTTCCTTGTAGACGCGACCGGCGAGCCCCGGGATACGCATCTTGATACCCTTGAGGTCCTCGACCTTCTCGATCGGCTTGCGGAACCAGCCGGTCATCTGCACGCCGGTATTGCCACAGGCAAAGGGCACGAGATTGAACTTGCTGTAGACCTCGCGCCACAGCTCCTTGCCGCCGCCGTCATAGTACCAGCCGTTGAAGCCCTGAAAGTTCAGGCCAAAGGGCACGGCGGTGAAGTACTGGGCGGCGAAGCTCTTGCCGGTCCAGAAATAGGAGTTGGCGTAGTTCATTTCGATGGTGCCGGACGACACGGCATCGAAGCCTTCGGCCGCCGGGATCAGTTCGCCCGCGCCGTAGAACTGAATTTTCAGGCGGCCGCCGGACATCTCCTCGATGCGCTTGCAGAGGTCCTTGGCGCTTCCCGGGCCCGTTGAGTAAAAGGCCGCGTTCGGCCCGTAGAAACTGGTCATCTTCCAGTTGAAGGTCGCCTGGGCGCGAACGACGGCTGGCGCCGCGACGGTTCCGGCGGCGCTTGCCAGCAGCAGTTTCGAGAAATCACGACGTCGCATCATCCTCACTCCCTTCGTGGTTGACGCGAGGGAATGAGCAAACGATGTGCCAGAACCGCGCCCTTGGCATTTGTATACAAACGAGCGATCGGCGCGCGGTGCTTGCCGCAAAATGCGGCGGCGTCTGCCTGCTTCGTGGTCAGACGCCGCTACAGGTTCCGGTCCTTGGTCAGCGCGGTTCGGCGAACGCCAACGCCTCACCCTCCGGCGGCAGCATGGCGAAGACATTGAGCGTCATCGACACGGAGGAGTAGTAGCCGAGGATGCCGACCAGTTCGACGACGCCTTTTTCGCCGAGCACGGCGAGGACACGCTTGTAGGTGCGGTCGCTCACGCGCTTGGCCTTGTACATTTCCTGGATGAAATCATAGATGGCGCGCTCGTCCGTGGCGGCCGTTTTCGGCACGCGGCCGGCGCGCAGATCGGCGATGGTTGTCGCCTTGACGCCTTCCTTCGCAGCGACATTCACATGGGCGTACCATTCGAACTGGGCGCGCCACAGCCGCGCCGTGCACAGAATGGCGAATTCGGAGAGCCGCGGCGGCACACTCGACTGATAGCGGCAGAAGCCGCCGAGCGCCTGCGCCAGTTGCCCGTATTCAGGCGCATGCAGCCACACCGCGAAGGGCCCCTGCGGCATGATGGAGGCGCCACGCGGGCCGGAGCGGATCGCCTGCAGCAGCGTGCGCTGGGCCTCGTTCATGTCGGCTTCAGCCGGCGTCACCAGGCGCGCCGCAGGACGCTTGGCGGCTTTCGTCTTTTTCAGTCTGGCGGATTTGGCAGCTTTGCGCTTCGCTGTCGAACCTTTGGCGGGCATAACGATCCTCGGCGATCCGGATGAAAAGGGAATCCGGAACCCGAATAGCACACCAACGCCGCCGGTAAAGTCGCGCTACTGGACGGCGGCCGTGACCTTGATCAGCCCGCGCCTTTCCATCTTCAGGGCCTGGGCGGCGGCGAGGGACAGGTCGATCACGCGCCCCTTGATGAAGGGGCCGCGGTCGTTGACAACGACGGTGACGCTGCGCTTGGTCGCCTTGTCGACGACCAGCACCTTGGTGCCGAAGGGCAGGGTGCGGTGCGCGGCGGTGAATTTGGTGGGATCGTAGCGAACCCCGGAGGCGGTCTTGCCGGAATAGCCCTTGCCGTAATGTGAGGCCACGCCGGTGAATTCCCTCGCGGGGCCTTGAGCTTTGAGCCCCTGAGCCAATGCGGTGCCGGGCACGACTGCGCCTAACGCTGTCACGGCCGCGATCGCCAGCCAGGTCCTCATGGCATTGTCTCCGAGTTCGAATCCTTCCGTCCAATAGAGAAGACTTGTGACGAAAAAACGAACGCGCGCGGCCGACGCCGTCACTCCACTGTCGCGTCTTGCCGCAGCTTCTTCGTGGAGCCATTGGTCGGTGCCGGCCGGGCACGACTCGCGAGTTGTTCCGCCGTCATCTCGGCGCGGGCGCGGCAGTCTTCGTGCAGCTGCTGCAATTCCTCGTCGCTGAGATCCTCGATGGCGGCGAATCTGTTTTCGGCGCCCTTCATGGCCAGCACCAGCTCTGACAGCTTGAGCTGCATCGACAGCATGTCGCGGTTCTGGGTGTTCTGGATCAGAAATACCATCAGAAAGGTGACGATGGTCGTGCCGGTGTTGATGATGAGTTGCCAGGTATCGCTGAAGCCGAATAACGGCCCGCTGACGACCCAGACCACGATGGTGGCGGCGGCAAGCAGGAATGCGACCGGATGACCGGTATAGGAAGCGGTCTTTTGCGCGAACACCGCGAAAGCCTGCGATAGCGGGTGGCTGCGACGGTTGACGCCATGTTTATCGACCGACGCGATAGCGGCGGCTTCGCATTTCGAGAATTTTCGATCGGCCATGACTGCTCCGGTCCGAGCACTGAGGTTCCATGAACGCGTGTCGCGGTTCCCGGGCATGCGGATCGGGTCAGGCGTTGGGCAGCTTCTGGCGGACGCGGCCGATGCCGGCCCATGGGTCCTTGCGCAGCCGTTTCAAGCGGGCGCGGATGTTCAGCACCGTATATTGGTCGGCGCTCTTGAGGCTGCCGAGCTCCGCCCAGGTAATGGGCGTCGAACCCGCGGCGCCCGGCCGGGCGCGGGTGGAATAGGGCGCGACGGCGGTCGCCTCCCGGCTGTTGCGCAGATAGTCGATGAAGATGCGGTTCTTGCGCTTCGTCTTGGTCGCGGTGGCGACATAGCGGTCGGGATCATCGGCGGCCATGGCCTGGGCCAGCGCCTGGGTGAATTCCTTGGCCTTGGCCCATGGCGCCGGTGCGATCGGCAGCACCACATGCAGACCCTTGCCGCCGGAGGTTTTGAGATAGGTCTTGAGGCCGATGTCATCGAGACGGTCACGCACGTCGCGGGCCGCGGCGACGACGTCTTTCCAGCCGGTGCCCGGACCGGGGTCGAGGTCGAACACCAGCCGGTCGGCATTTTCACGCTCATCGATCGTCGTGCCGCGCGTGTGCACCTCGAGAACGCCGGCCTGCACGAGCGACAAGAGACCGTCGAGATCGTCAATGGAGATGATCTTGTCGCCCTTCTCGGGCACGAGATGCAGATGCTCGGTGGTGATGCCGGCGGCGGCGTGCTTCTGGAAGAAGCATTGGCCGCTGGCGCCTTCGGGACAACGCAGCAGCGAGATAGGCCGGCCGGCCACATGCGGCGCCATCCACTTCCACACGTCTTTATAATACGCGGCGAGATCCTGCTTGGTGACGCCGACATCCTCCCAGTAGACGCGGTCCGGATGCGAGAGCGTCACGGCGCCGACCGTGGCGATGTTCGCCTTCTTCGATGAGGGCTTCTTCGACGCCGCCGTCCTCACCGGCGCGCTGCGCTTGCGCGCGGTAGTCTTGCTTCTGGCGGCAACGCTCTCCATCGGCTTGTCCTCACGCACGACGTCGGCCGCGACCTTGTCTTCGCGCAGGCCCTGATATGAGGCCTGGCGAATGCGGTGCCCATGGGTCCAGCCGTGGAAATCGACTTCGGCGACCAGCTTCGGCTCGACCCAGATGGGCGAGCGGACCCCACGCTCTTCCGCCGGCACGGCGGCAAACGGCGTGCGCTCGCGCCTGAGCGCTTTGAGCCTCCTGTAGAGGTTGCGGGAGGTCTGATGAGTGAAGCCGGTGCCGGTGCGGCCGGCATAGACGAGCTTGCCCTTGTCATGGAAGCCGAGCACCAGCGCGCCGACGGCGTGAGCGTCGGCCGTCGAGGGCACAAAACCGGCGATCACCAGTTCCTGCCGGCTCGAGCATTTGGTCTTGATCCAGTGGCGGCCGCGGCCGGAGCGATAGGGCGCGTCGGCCAGCTTCGAGATGATGCCCTCGAGTCCGAGTTAGCAGGCGTGCTTGAGCAGAATGGGCCCGCGCTCGGCGATGGACTCGCTGAAGCGCAGCGGCGTGGCCTTCGGAGCGCTCTTGATCAACTGCGCCAACGCTTCCTTGCGCTCGGTAAGCGGCAGGGAGCGCAGGTCCCGGCCGTCGAGATAGAGAAGATCGAAGACGTAATAAACCAGCCGGTTTTGCCGCCCGGATTTGATCTCTTCCTGCAGCAGCGAGAAGCTGGTGACGCCGTCATCGCCTTCGACCACCAGTTCTCCGTCGATCAGCGCGCTGTCGGCATCGAGCACGGCGACAGCGTCGGCGATGCCCTTGAACTTGTGCGTCCAGTCGAGGCCCTTGCGGGTCAGCAGCTTTGCCTTGCCGCGGGCAAGCCGCGCCTGCAGCCGGTAGCCGTCGAACTTGATTTCATGAATCCAGTTGGCGCTGTCCGGCGCCTTATCGGCAAGCGTGGCGAGACACGGCTCGACGAAGCCGGGCAGGGCGGCCCGTTTTGCGCCTTTGAGCCTTGGCTGGCGATCGGTGATGGTGTCGTGCTTCTGTACGAGCTGCGCTGAGGCCGGTTTCTTCCGCGTCGCCTTTTTTGCCTTGATGCGGGTCTTGGCGGTTTTTGTTTCTGCACTTCTGGACTTCGGCGACGACATCTTCTTCCTGGTCGAGGCCAGCACCTTCTTCATCCTGGGTTTTTCCTTGGCGCTTGCCCGCTTGCCGGCGGTGATTTCATCCATCGTGCGCCCGGTCTTGATCGAGAAATCGGCCTCCTCGAGGATGTCCTTGTCGCGCGCACCGCGAGCCGCGTCGTCGTCCGACTTGATCAACAGCCAGTTGTTGCGCTTCTCGCCGGGGCGCTTGTGCAGGCGCACGAGATGCCAGGCGCCGTGCAGCTTGCTGCCGGCAAGATCGAAGGCGAGGTGACCCTTCTTGAGACCCTTGTGTGGATCGTCGTGCGGGGTCCAGGCGCCGCGGTCCCACACCATCACCGTGCCGCCACCATACTCTCCCTGCGGGATAGTGCCCTCGAAGGTGTTGTATTCGATCGGATGATCCTCGACCTCGACCGCGAGCCGCTTCTCGCTTGGCACCAGGCTCGGGCCGCGCGTTACCGCCCAGCTTTTCATGACGCCGTCGAGTTCGAGGCGAAGGTCGTAGTGCAGCCGCCGGGCGGCGTGCTTCTGGATGACGAAGGCGTGGCCACGCTTGCGGGCCACCTTGCCCTTGGGCTCGGCGGTGACGCCGAAGCGGCGCTTGCCGTGATAGGTCTTCAGCCCCGCCATCGATCAGGTCCGGTCTAGCTCGCCTTGCGTACCTTGCGCTTGGTGCTGGTGCGTTTGGCCCGCGTCGTCGTCTTGCGACGCGATGACGAGGAGGAGGCGGGCTTGCGGCGTTCGGGCTTGCTGTTCTCGGCCTTGGCGCTGCGGCGCAAGGCATCCATCAGATTGATGACGTTGCTGGGCTTGGGCTCCGAGACCGTAATCGGCTTCTTACCGGCGCGTTTGGCCTTGATGAGGTCCATCAGCGCCGTCTCGTAGCGATCCTCGAACTTCGACGGGTCGAACTTGCCCTTCTTGGTCTCAAGAATGTGGGTCGCCAGCTTGAGCATGTCGGCGTGCACTTTGGTATCTTCGATGTCGTCGAAATAGTCCGCCTCGTTGCGCACTTCGTTCTTGTAACGCAGTGTGGTGGCGAGCAGTCCCTTGCCGCGCGGGCGCAGCAGCAACAGCCGCTCGCGGCGATAGACGACGACGCGGGCGAGTCCGGCGAGGTCTTCCTTGCGCATGGCCTCGCGGATCACCGCGAAGGCTTCCTGCGCGACGTCGTCCTGCGGCACCAGATAATAGGATTCATCGAGGTAGATGCGATCGACATCCGACATCGGCACGAATTCGTCGATGTCGATCGTGTGTGTGCTTTCCAGCGCCACGTTGTCGAGTTCGTCCTCGTCGATCAGGACATATTGCCCTTTTTCGATCTCGTAGCCCTTGACGCGCTCTTCCGGCGCCACCGGATCGCCGGTCTCGGCATCGACCACTTCGTTGCGGATGCGGTTGCCGGTTTCGCGGTTGATAATGTTGAAGCGGATACGCTGGCTGGTGGAGGTTGCCGGGTAGAGCGCCACGGCGCAGGAAACCAGCGACAGTTTGAGAAAGCCCTTCCAGTTCGGACGCGGCGCCATAGCGATACTCCTTGCACAGTAGGCTGAATTCGCTGACGTGACGACAGTTCCCAGTCTAGCGCCTTCCGCCGGAACATTCATCCCGAGAACGAGTTTGAATCGGCATCCAGCAGGTCAACAGAGGAGACAGCTCATGTTCGGTTGGGCGCTGACCTTTCTGATCGTCGCGTTGATCGCGGCCATCCTTGGTTTCGGCGGTATCGCGGGCGTCGCCGTCGAAGCTGCCAAGATCATCTTCTTCGTCGCCCTGGTGCTGTTCGTCATCTCGGCGGTCGTGCACCTGGTGCGGGGACGCTCGCCGACGGTGCCGTAAGGCCTCGGCGTATCTATGACGGAAAAGCCCGCGTGGTTATTCCACGCG
>JAEZEY010000505.1 GCA_023432845.1 Pseudomonadota bacterium | reverse complement strand
AATTCGGCTCGCTCTGCGCGCTGGGCGGCTTCACGCCCTATCCGGTGATGAGCGCGCTCACGCATTTCCCCGAAGATTTCGGCGCCGGCCCGCGCCTTCAAGCCGCGGAATAGGAGACACACCATGTCCCTCGTTCACGAAACCGATTGCGGCACGCCGAAATCCAAATCGGAAAAGATGGTGACACTCACCATCGACGGCCAGCAGATCACGGTGCCGGAAGGCACCTCGATCATGCGCGCCGCGATGGAGATGGGCACGCAGATCCCGAAACTGTGCGCCACCGACATGGTCGATGCCTTCGGCTCGTGCCGGCTCTGCCTCGTCGAGATCGAAGGCCGCGCCGGCACGCCGGCGTCCTGCACCACGCCGGTGGCGCCGGGCATCGTGGTCAAGACCCAGACCGACCGCCTGCACCAAATCCGCAAGGGCGTGATGGAGCTCTATATCTCCGACCATCCGCTCGACTGCCTGACCTGCTCGGCGAACGGCGATTGCGAATTGCAGGACATGGCCGGTCAGATCGGCCTGCGCGATGTGCGCTACGGCTACGAAGGTGAGAATCACGTTTCCGCCAAGTTGCTGGAAGGCCTCAACCCGAACTGGCTGCCGAAGGACGAGTCGAACCCTTACTTCACCTACGATCCGTCGAAGTGCATCGTCTGCTCGCGCTGCGTCCGCGCCTGCGAGGAAGTGCAGGGCACTTTCGCGCTGACCATTGCCGGCCGCGGCTTCGACAGCCGCGTATCGCCCGGCATGCAGGAGTCTTTCCTCGGCTCGGAGTGCGTGTCCTGTGGCGCCTGCGTGCAGGCCTGCCCGACCGCCACGCTGAACGAGAAGAAGGTCATCGAGATCGGCAAACCCGAGCACTCGGTGGTGACGACCTGCGCCTATTGCGGCGTCGGCTGCTCCTTCAAGGCCGAGATGCGCGGCGAAGAGCTGATCCGCATGGTGCCGTACAAGGACGGCGAAGCCAATCGCGGCCACTCCTGCGTCAAGGGCCGCTTCGCATGGGGTTACGCGACCCACAAGGAGCGCATACTCAAGCCGATGATCCGCTCGTCGATCCACGAGCCGTGGAAGGAAGTGAGCTGGGACGAGGCGATCGCCTACACGGCGTCCGAGTTCAAGCGACTGCAGAAGCAGTACGGCAGGGGCTCGGTCGGCGGCATCACTTCGTCGCGTTGCACCAACGAGGAAACCTTCCTGGTGCAGAAGCTGATCCGCGCCACCTTCGGCAACAACAACGTCGATACCTGCGCGCGCGTCTGTCACTCGCCGACAGGTTACGGCCTCGGCCAAACTTTTGGCACCTCGGCCGGCACCCAGAACTTCGATTCGGTGGAACAGTCGGACGTCATCGTCATCATCGGCGCCAACCCCGCGTCGGCGCATCCGGTGTTCGCTTCGCGCATGAAGAAGCGCATTCGCGAAGGCGCCAAGCTGATCGTCATCGACCCGCGCCGCACCGAACTGGTGAGGTCGGCGCATGTCGACGCGGCCTATCATTTGCCGCTGCTGCCCGGCACGAACGTCGCCGTGCTCACGGCCTTGGGGCACGTCATCGTCACAGAGAAGCTGTACGATGAAAAGTTTATCCGCGAGCGCTGCGACTGGGATGAATTCCAGCACTGGGCCGAGTTCGTCTCGCTGCCGCAAAATTCGCCGGAGAGTGTCGCCAAGCTGTCCGGTGTCGCGGCCGAACAGATCCGCGGTGCCGCGCGCCTTTTTGCCACCGGCGGCAATGGCTCGATCTACTACGGCCTCGGCGTCACCGAGCACTCGCAGGGTTCGACCGCCGTCATGGCCATCGCCAACCTGGCGATGGCAACCGGCAACATCGGCCGGCCCGGCGTCGGCGTGAATCCGCTGCGCGGCCAGAATAATGTGCAGGGCTCGTGCGACATGGGCTCATTCCCGCACGAACTGTCCGGCTATCGCCACATCTCGCTCGACGAGCCGCGTCAGCTGTTCGAGAAGGACTGGGGCGTCACGCTCGACAAGGAGCCGGGCCTCCGCATCAACAACATGCTCGATGCCGCGGTCGAAGGCACCTTCAAGGGCATCTACATCCAGGGCGAAGACATCCTGCAGTCCGATCCCGACACCAAGCACGTCGCCGCCGGCCTGGAGGCGATGGAATGCGTCGTGGTGCAGGACCTGTTCCTTAACGAGACCGCGCGCTACGCCCACGTCTTCCTGCCGGGCTCGACGTTCCTGGAAAAGAACGGCACTTTCACCAATGCCGAACGCCGCATCCAGCTTGTGCGCAAGGTGATGGCGCCGAAGAACGGTTATGAGGACTGGGAGATCACCTGCCTGATCAGCAATGCGCTCGGTTATCCGATGCACTATGAACATCCGTCACAGATCATGGATGAGATTGCGCGGTTGACGCCGGGTTTCGCCAACGTCTCGTTCAAGATGCTGGAAGAGCGCGGCTCGGTGCAGTGGCCGTGCAACGACAAGGCGCCGGAAGGCTCGCCGATCATGCATGTCGACGGTTTTGTGCGCGGCAAGGGCCGGTTCATGGTCACCGAATACGTCGCGACCGACGAGAAGGTCGGGCCGCGCTTCCCGCTGTTGCTGACCACCGGCCGAATCTTGTCGCAGTACAATGTCGGCGCGCAGACCCGGCGTACCGACAATTCGCTTTGGCATGCCGAGGACGTGCTGGAGATTCATCCGCACGACGCGGAAGAACGCGGCGTGAAGGACGGCGACTTCGTCAAGCTGGCGAGCAGGGCAGGCGAGACGACCTTGCGTGCGCAGGTCACGGACAAGGTGGCGCCGGGCGTGGTCTACACGACATTCCACCACCCGGATACGCAAGCCAACGTCATCACGACGGACTTCTCCGACTGGGCCACCAACTGTCCGGAATACAAGGTGACGGCGGTGCAGGTGTCGCCGTCGAACGGGCCGACGCCCTGGCAGGAGGAATACGAGCGCTTCTCCAGGGAGAGCCGGCGGATCGTTCCGGCAGCGGCGGAGTAGGTCGTGGAGGGACCGGTTCGCATCGTCGAACGCAATGCCTGGCGCGGCGGACGGTTCACGCCGGGCGAGCGCGCGATCGCCGAGGAAGCGGCGGTCGCCTTCACCTATAACGGCACCTCCTATGCCGTGATGATGGCGACGCCGCAGCATTTGGAGGACTTTGCCGTCGGCTTCTCGGTGTGCGAGGGTATCGTAACCTCGCCTGCGGAAATCGAATCTCTTGAGGTCGTCGAACTGGAGGCCGGCATCGAACTGCGGATGCGGCTCGCCGAGCCGCGCGCCGGCGCCTTCATCGCACGGCGGCGCTACATGGCTGGACCGACCGGTTGCGGCCTGTGCGGTATCGAATCATTGACCGAGGCGGTGCGGCCTTTGCCCGTCGTGCCGACCGGCAATCTGTTCTCGCCTCGCGACATCATGCGTGCGACGGCCGCGATCGAGAGCCTGCAGCACATCAACCGCGAGACGCGGTCGGTGCACGGCGCGGCATTCTATCGGCCTGGGGACGAGAGCGTCCTGCTGATCGAGGATGTCGGCCGCCACAACGCGCTCGACAAATTATGCGGCGCCATGCTGCGCGCGGACATTGACCCGCAGAGCGGCTTTGCCGTCGTCACCAGCCGCCTGTCGATCGAAATGATCCAGAAGGCGGCGACCGTGGGCATTCCGATGCTGGTCGCGGTGTCGGCACCGACGGCGCTCGCCGTGCAGGCGGCGGAAAGCTGCGGCATGACTTTGGCCGCGGTGGCGCGCGCCGACGGTTTCGAGGTGTTCACGCACCCGCAGCGCATCAAGGAAGAACGGAGTCTGCATGTCGTCGCAGGGTAAATCGTCGCCGCCCAAGCTGGTGTATATGGCCAACCAGATCGGCACCTTCTTCAGGAGCCAGGGCGAGGAGGCGGCGGTAAAGGGCACCGCCGAGCATATCAGGAAGTTCTGGGACCCGCGCATGCGCAACGCCATCTTCGCGCATCTCGATGCCGGCGGCGAAGGACTTCAGCCGGCCGTGCGCAAGGCGATCGAGACGCTGCGCGCGGCTCAGGCCACGGCCTGATCAAGGCTCGACGACGACGCTGGGCGTTCCGTTGTCGATGCGGCCGATAATGCGCGCGGCCGGATAGCCGGCGGTCACGAGGTCCTGGAGCAGGGCGTCGGCTTTGGCCGGCGCGCAGGAAATCAGCAGGCCACCCGAGGTCTGCGGATCGCACAGGATCTGGCGCTGCCAATCCGGCGTGCCGTCCGGCAGCTTGATTGCGGAGTCGTAGCTCTTCCAGTTGCGTCCCGAGGCGCCAGTGACGAAGCCCTGCTGTGCCAGGTTCACGGCGTCGTTGAGCAGCGGCAGCGCAGATGCTTTCACCGTCACGGTGGCGTTCGAGCCGCGCGCCATTTCCAGCGCATGGCCCAGCAAACCGAAGCCGGTGACGTCGGTGACGGCATGGACGTCCGGATTGCCGCCGAGCTTCGCGCCGACCTTGTTGAGCAACGTCGTCGAAGCGATGAATTCGTCATAGGCCGCGCGCGACAGCGCGCTCTTCTTGAATGCCGCCGAATAGATGCCGACGCCGAGCGCCTTGGTGAGAATCAGCGCATCGCCGGGTTTGGCATCGGCATTGCGGCGGATATTGGCTTTCGGCGCGGTGCCGATGACGGCGAGGCCGTAGATCGGTTCGGGCGAGTCGATCGAATGGCCGCCGGCGATCGGGAAGCCCGCCGCCGTGCACACCGACTGGCCGCCTTCCAGTATCTGCCGCACCATCTCCGGCGGGATCTTGTCGACCGGCATGCCGAGAATGGCGAGCGCGAAGATCGGCGTGCCACCCATGGCGTAGACATCGGAGATTGCGTTGGTCGCGGCGATGCGGCCGAAGTCGCGCGGCTCGTCCACCATCGGCATGAAGAAGTCGGTGGTCGCGATAATGCACGTTCCGTTATCCAGCTCCCACACCGCGGCGTCGTCGCCGGTTTCGACGCCGACCAGCAATTGCTTGTAGGGCGACGCCGCCGGATGCCCCGACAATAGCTCCTGCAGCACCGACGGCGCCAGCTTGCAGCCGCAGCCGCCGCCGTGGGACAGATGGCTGAGCCTGATCGGTTGCATGAAGTTCATGGGTCTTACTCCCTAGCCCGTCATCCGACGCGGGCCTTGATCCGAATTCTGTTTGATCGTCCGCCATGCGGCGGCGAGCAAGTCGGCGGCGGAATCGACATCGGTTTGCGTCGTGTGTCGGCCGAGCGAGAGCCGCACGGTGCCGAGCGCCGCTTCGCGCGCAATGCCGAGCGCCAGCAGGATGGCGGAGGGCTCCTCGCTGTCGGCGTGGCAGGCCGAGCCGTTCGAGGCGAGCACGCCGGGGCAGGCGGCCAGCAACTGCCGGCCGGAAACGCCGGGAAACAGCACATTCAATGTATTGGGCAGTCGCCGCTCGCGGTGGCCAACCAGCGTCAGCGCCGGCACATTATATACAATGCGCTCGAGCAGCCGGGCGCTGAGCGCCTGCAGATGGGGTTCGGCGGCCGGAAGCGCCGCCTGCGCCAGCCGGCAGGCTTCGCCGAGCGCCACCATGTAAGGCACATTTTCGGTGCCAGGACGGCGGCCGTGCTCCTGACCGGCGCCGACCAGTAGCGGCGGCAGCGCAACGCCGCGCTTGATATAGAGAACGCCGATGCCTTTCGGCGCGTAAAGCTTGTGTCCGGCGATCGACAGGAGGTCGGCGCCGAGCGCCTCTACATCGACCGGCACCTTGCCGACCGATTGCGCGGCATCGACATGCACCAGCGCGCCGGCCGCATGGGCCAGCGCGGCGATTTCGGAGACCGGCTGTAGCGTGCCGATCTCATTCTGCGCATGAATGATGGTGACGAGCGCGGTGTCGCCGTCGATCATCGCCCGCGCATCGTTGGCATCGACCAATCCCGAGGGTGAACTCTTCATCTGCCTGATGATGAAGCCTTGCTTTGCGAGTACCGCGCAGCAGGCGTCGGTCGCGGGGTGCTCGATATTGGTGGTGACGATCGTGCGCCGTCCGCTCATCGCGGCTGCGCCGCGGATCGCCATGTTGCTGGATTCGGTGCCGCCGCTCGTGAACACGATCTCGTCCGGTGCTGCGCCAATGAGCGATGCGACTTGCGCGCGCGCCTTGGCGACGGCGTCATGCGCCACTTGGCCGAGCGCGTGCGCCGAAGAAGGGTTGCCGAAGTGCTCGGTGAGATATGGCAGCATCGCGTTGAGGACCGAAGGATCGATCGGCGTCGTCGCGTTGCTGTCGAGATACACCGCCACGGCTCAACCGCTCTTCTCGATGGTGAAGATGTATAGATCGTCGCGCTTCTCGCGCGCGATCAGGCGGTGTCCGGTTTGATTGCAGAAATGCGGAACGTCAATGACGGTGAGGGGGTCGGTGCATTCGAGCGTCAGCAGGGCACCGGCATTCATGCCGCGCAACGCTTTCTTCGCGCGCAACACCGGCTGCGGGCAGCGCAGGCCACGAAGATCAAGTGCAAGTGAGGAGGGCGCGTTCACCGCGCCCTCCGCAGAAAGCTTATTGCGGCGTTTGATTGGCGGGGAAGCGCGTCGGCGGTCCCTTCAGGTCGACGCCCGTGGCCGTCAGCGGCTGATCCTTGGCCGCTTCCGAGTTCGACCTGAGATCCTTGGTGTCGCCCGAAGCCGCGCCGGTCGTGCCGTTGCTCGCGTCGCCCTGCTCGGTCAACGTGTTGCTGGTGCCGATATGCGAACCGCCGGTACCGCCGGTCCAGCCGGTCGAACCCATGTTCTCCGGCTTCGTGCCTTCGGCATCGCCGTTCTGTGGCGTGTGCGCCTTGCTTTCGCGCGGCTGCTCCGCGGCCGGCTGCTCGGCAGGGTGCTGCTGCGCGATAGCCGCGCCGGCGAGCGCCGAAGAAGCAATCAGAGTGGAAAGAAATAGTGCGTGGATGCGCATGGTCTGCTCCTGTCGCTGATCTGACAATCAACCGACAGGGCCGCCCTTGAGTTCCACCACACACAACGGTGTTAATAGGGCGGGTGCCGCGCGCGCGGCACCCGCTTTTTCGTACGTTAAATAAGAACCGCGTCACGCCGCCGTCTGTTCCTTGGCCGTGATGGTGTATTTGAAGGTGTCAGGATCGAGGCAGTCGAGCCGGTTGGGGCCGCATTCGGCCTGCGGATACATCAGGAAGCCCAGCTTCGGCCCGGTCGCGCCCGGCAGAGAGATGTCGTGCGCGAAATTGTAGGCCAGCCAGTTGCCTTCCCAGGCGCCGAACAGGGCCTTGCGCGCATCGACCACTTTCGGATCGTTGAGCGCGAGGTTGGCCGGCGGCTCCTCGAGCACGACCTTGCGGACATCGGCTGGATCGACCGGCACCCAGCCGATGCCGGCCAGATGCACCTCGGCGCGGCAATGCTGCGCCTTGGTGACGAGCTCCGAACCAGCGCCAAGGCTCTTGTAGCCGAACTTCGACGGCGCCACGCGGATGCCATAGACGTCCCGCGCCGGCAGACCCTGCGAGCGGGCGAGGCCGACATAGAGCGCATTGAGGTCGGCGCATTTCCCGGCGAGGTTTCCGGTCTTGAGCATCGAGGCGATGTCGCCAATGCCGCAGCCGCGCGTCTTCGGATTGCGCTGGGTGTTGTCGACAATCCATTCGTAGATCGCGCGCGCCTTTTCGACGTCGGTCTTGGCGCCGGCGACGATCTTGTCCGAGGTCTGCTTGACGATGCCGTCCACTGGAATGAGTTCGGTTCCCTCGGTGTAGTGCTTGCGCTCCGCCGCCGACAACTGAGCGCTGCCGGATTTGCCGAGATCGACATTGCGGTCGCGCGTCGCGATGCGGCTGGTGACGGTGATGGCGGGTGCAGCCTCGCCGTCCTTCCATTCCACATGCACGAATTCGGCGCCGTACTTGGCGTCGCGCTT
>JAEZEY010000347.1 GCA_023432845.1 Pseudomonadota bacterium | reverse complement strand
TCGTCCCCGCGAAAGCGGGGACCCAGGAGTCAAGTTTGAGGGCTTCGTGTCCCGTCCTCTGGGTTCCCGCTTTCGCGGGAACGAACGGAGGATACGGAAGCGCGCCGTGTTCAGTTTTACTCCGCCGCCTTAGCCGCCTTGGTTTTCGGCTTGCGCGCAACGGCCGGCTTCTTCTTCGCCACGCCGCCTTCGATGACGCGGCCGTCGATCTCCGAAATACGGCCGACGCCGGTTAGCGCCATGGTGACGCTCAATTCCTTCTTGAGGATGTCGATCGCCTTGGCGACGCCTTCCTGCCCGCCGGCCCCGAGGCCCCAGACGAAAGCGCGGCCGACCAAGCAGGCGCGGGCGCCAAGCGCCAGCGCGCGCAGGATGTCCGCACCGGTGCGGATGCCGCCGTCGAACAGGATCTCGGTATCGCTGCCGACGGTGTCGACGACGCGCGGCAGCATGGCGATCGACGACGAGGTGCCGTCGAGCTGGCGGCCGCCGTGGTTCGATACCACGATGGCGTCGGCGCCGAGCTTGACCGCCATCTTCGCATCATCGGTGTCGAGGATGCCCTTGATGACCAGCTTGCCGGGCCAGTACTTCTTGATCCATTCGACGTCCCTCCAGTTCAGCGCCGGGTCGAACTGCTGCGTCGTCCAGCCGGACAGCGAATTGACGCTCTCCATGCCCGGCACGTGACCGGAGATGTTGCCGAAGGTCTTGCTCTTGCCCTTGAGCACGCTCCAGGCCCAGGCCGGCTTGGTGGCGATGTCGATGACGTTCCTGATCTTGAACTGCGGCGGCACGGTCAGGCCGTTGTGGACGTCGCGGTGGCGCTGACCGAGCACCTGCAGGTCCACGGTCAGGACGAGCGTATCGACCTTGGCGGCGATGGCGCGGTCCATCAGCTGCTTGGAGAAGCCGCGGTCCTTGATGACGTAAAGCTGGAACCAGAACGGCTTGCCCGTGCCTTCGGCGACATGCTCGATCGAACCGATCGACATGGTCGACAGGGTGAAGGGAATGCCGGCCTCGTTGGCGGCGCGCGCGGCGAGGATTTCGCCATCGCCGTGCTGCATGCCGAGGAGCCCGATCGGCGCGTGGATCATGGGTGCGGCCAGCTTCTTGCCGAGCACGGTGGTGGTGAGGTCGCGCGCCGAGACATCCACCAGCACGCGCTGCTTCAGGATAATGGCCTCAAGATCGGTCCGGTTGGCCCGCAGGGTCTGCTCGCTGTAGGAGCCGGAATCGGCATAGTCGAAGAAGGCGCGCGGCACGCGGCTTTTGGCGATCTTGCGCAGATCGTCGATGCAGGCGGCAACTTTCATAGGGGTTCTCGTGGCGTCTCGAGGGCGTTTCTGATGGCGGCTTTTTATGATCGGGTAGCACAGGGCGGCAGGCTGCGGAATGCTTCACTTCCGCCGCGCCGCGGCAGGCGCCACCGGGCAGCCGGACGGTATTTTGCCAGCCATTAACCGCCCGCGGTAACGATTGCTCACAATTTTTGACGTAAAACCAAACGATTGCACGTATTATAAAAAGATTGGGCGGGGGGCTTCCAAAACGCTTTACCCCTTGCCCGCATCCGGCCAATAACACCGCCTCCCAGACAGGATGGCGTGAATAATCGGGCCGGGCCTTAAAGGGCATATTGGGGTTTGAATAAATGGTTCGTCGCTACTTCGGCACCGACGGTATTCGCGGGCTGGCCAACAAGGTGATCACGCCGGAACTGGCGCTCAAGGTCGGGCAGGCCGCCGGGCTGATCTTCCGCAGTGGCGAGCACCGTCACCGGGTCCTCATCGGCAAGGACACGCGGCTGTCCGGCTACATGATCGAGACCGCGCTGGTCGCCGGCTTCACCTCGGTCGGCATGGACGTGCTGCTGACCGGCCCGATCCCGACGCCGGGCGTCGGCATGCTGGTGCGCTCGATGCGCGCCGATCTGGGCGTCATGATCTCGGCCTCGCACAATCCTTACGGCGACAACGGCATCAAGCTGTTCGGCCCGGACGGCTTCAAGCTGTCGGACGAGGTCGAGCGCAGCATCGAAAAGCTGATCGATTCCGATCTCACCAAGCAACTCGCCTCGAGCGACGACCTCGGCCGCGCCAAGCGCATCGACGGCGTGCAGGACCGCTACATCGAATTCGCCAAACGCACGCTGCCGCGCGACATCGATCTCGCGGATCTGCGGGTCGTGATCGATTGCGCCAACGGCGCCGCCTACAAGGTCGCGCCCGGCGCGCTGTGGGAGCTCGGCGCCGACGTGATTTCCATCGGCGCCGATCCGGACGGGTTCAACATCAACAAGGATTGCGGCTCGACCAGCCTCAACGCGCTGGTGCACAAGGTGCGCGAGATGCGCGCCGACATCGGCATCGCGCTCGACGGCGACGCCGACCGCGTCATGCTGGTCGACGAGCGCGGCCATGTCATTGATGGCGACCAGTTGCTCGCAGTGATCGCGCAGAGCTGGAAGGAAGATGGACGCCTCACCAAGAACGGCATCGTCGCCACCGTGATGTCCAATCTCGGCCTTGAGCGCTATCTCGACGGCATCGGCCTCGAGCTCAAGCGCACGCCGGTCGGCGATCGCTACGTGCTCGAGCGCATGCGCGCCGAGGGGTACAATGTCGGCGGCGAGCAGTCCGGCCACATCATCCTCTCCGACTATTCGACCACGGGCGACGGCTTCGTCGCTGCGCTGCAGGCGCTGGCGGTGGTCAAGCGGTCGGGCAAGCCGGTGTCGGAAGTCTGCCACCGCTTCGAGCCGCTGCCGCAGATCCTCAAGAACGTGCGCTACAAGACCGGCAAGCCGATGGAGAGCGCGGCGGTGACGGCGGCGATCGCCAGCGCCGAGCAGAAGCTCGGCCGCGGCGGCCGTCTGCTGGTGCGGCCGTCCGGCACCGAGCCGGTGATCCGCGTCATGGGCGAAGGCGACGACAAGGCGGTCGTCGAGCAGGCGGTCGACGATGTGATCGACGCGCTGACCCAGGCGGCGGCGTAGGCAGAGACGCGCGGCCCAGTTTGCCGCCCGGTTCGCTGCGCTCACCCGGGCTACACCTGTGCAAATTCAGCGGACTTTTGTGGGACTGCTAAGTCCTTTTCCTGCCTGCGATATTGATACTTCCGTAGAATCATTCCGAACTGAGGATTGCCAAATAACCCTTATATTTCAATACACTAGAACACTTTTAAACTGCGAATTTCTTTGACTTGCCGCAAGGCCGCCAGTAGCAAATCAGGCACAAGAGAAAGCGTCAGCGTCCCTGCCGGAACTTGCAATGATCGTCTGCTCCTGCAACGTGCTCAGCGACAAGGCCGTGCGCAGTGCCTGCGCGACGGGTTCGGCCCGGACCGCGGGGCAGGTCTATGGCTGTCTCGGATGCAGCGCCCAGTGCGGCCGTTGCGCCCGCACCATCCGCAAGATCATGAATGAGGCGCTCGACGCCGCCGGCGCCTGCCCCTCGGGCTGCGCCTGCGCGGCGCATGCGCCGCAGCGCGACTGAGTTCCCCACACGGCGCGGCAACGCCGTCGCTTGACCATGCACCGTGTTTCATAGAACGTTTCCAGCGTGCCGGCGCTGCGCCGGCGCTTTGCATTGCCGTGCGGTCCGCGCGGAAAAGAAAGAGGATGTGAGGCGTCATGAAGGGCGAACCCAAGGTCATCGAGTATCTCAACAAGGCACTGCGCCACGAACTGACTGCCGTCAATCAATACTGGCTGCACTATCGCCTGCTCGACAACTGGGGCCTCAAGGACCTCGCCAAGCAGTGGCGCAAGGAATCGATCGAGGAGATGGAGCACGCCGACAAGCTGGTCGAGCGCATCATTTTCTTCGACGGCTTCCCCAACATGCAGGTGCTCGATCCGCTGCACATCGGCCAGGACGTCAAGGAAATCCTCGATTGCGACCTCGCCGCCGAGATTTCAGCGCGCGCGCTGTATCAGGAGGCCGCGCACTACTGCAACAGCGTCAAGGATTACGTCACCCGCGATTTGTTCGAGAAGCTGATGTCCGACGAGGAGCACCACATCGACTTCCTCGAGACCCAGCTCGATCTGGTCGCCAAGCTCGGCGTGCAACTGTACTCCCAGCATCACATCGGCGAGATGGGCGAAGACCACTAGATATCGCCGCCTGCGGCGCGCTCCACGCGCATTGTCATCGGTTGCGATTTGCAGGAGGATGGACTCCGGCGTGTGATGGCGCGCTGGGGTCTTTTTTTACGGGGGCGTTCGATGCTCGGCAGAGTCGTTCGTGTTGGTATTTTCTTACGCTGGAAATTGATCGCGCTGGTCGCCGCTGTCGTCTGGCTGCCGCAGCCCGCCGCCGCGCAGGAATGGCCCGCCCGCACGGTCACGATCACCCAGACGTTTCCCGGCGGCGGCATGATGGACTTCGCCGCGCGCGCCATCGCGCAGCACCTGACAGAGACGCTGGGTCAGACCTTCGTGGTTGAAACCAAAGTCGGCGGCGCCGGTCTGCTCGGTCTGCAGACCGTGAGCCGCATGGCGCCCGATGGCTATAATTTCGTCGTCTCGGCGATCGGGCCCATGGTGTTCCGCCCGCTTATCGACAAGAGCTTCGACGTCGATCCGGACAAGGACTTCGAACCCGTCATCTTGACCGGCGCGACGCCAAATGGCGTGCTGGCCTCGCCGAAGATCGGTGTATCGACGGTGGCCGAACTGAAGGCCTATGCCGCCAAGCAGGGCAACAAGCTCAATATCGGCCATCCAGGGCCCGGCACCATGGGGCTTTATTGCGGCGTGCTGCTGGCCGAAAAACTCGGCATCGAAGGCAACTTCATTTCGTATCGCGGCTCGACGCAGATCGTGCAGGATCTGCTCGGCGGCCAGCTCGAAGCGGGCACGCCGGCCTTCGGTCCCAGCTCGATCTCGGCCAAGGTGCTGGCTATTTCGAGCGACGAACGCCTCGACGCCGTGCCCGATGTTCCGACGCTGAAGCAGGCCGGTGTCGACATTACCTGCGCCACTTGGAACGCGATTTATGCGCCGGCCGGCACGCCGAAACCGATCATTGCCAAGCTCAATGCCGCAATCGATGCATTTTTGAAAAAGCCGGAGACCAAGAAGGCGTTCGCCGACATCGGCATGACGCCGTGGGGCGGGCCGCCGGAACGCGTCACGAAACAGATGGCAGAAGACCGCAAAACCTGGGCTGCGATCGTGACGCGCCTGGAATCCGCCAGTTCGAAATAGTCCACTCATCATGAATGCCAACGCCGTCGATATCGTCACCGCGGACGGGATCATGGACGCCTATGCCGCTTCACCCAGCGGGCAGGGGCCGTTTCCGCTCGTCATCATGTTCATGGACATTTGGGGGCTGCGCGAGGAACTGTTCGAGCTTGCGCGCAAGGTCGCTGAGCAGGGCTACTATTGTGTGCTACCCAACCTCTTCTATCGCAAGGGCAGGATCCGTTACGAACGGCGCAATGCCGATGGGCGCACGGTATCGTTCGATACACTGCCGGAAGATCTCAAGACGGAAATGCTGGCGCTGGCCCGCGGACTGACGCGGCAGATGGTCGAGACGGATGTCGTGGCGATATTCGATTTTGCGCGCGACAAGCCGGTGAGCGCGGGCCCAGTCGGCACGGTCGGTTTTTGTCTCGGCGGCCGCATCGCGTTCTTTGCCGCGCAAGCCTTTCCCGACCGTTTCCGCGCGGTCAGCAGCCTGCACGGCACGCTGCTGGTGACCGATGCCCCGGACTCGGTTCACCGGTTGATCGATCGCATGAAGGGCGAAGTCTATTTCGGCCATGGCGAGTTCGATCGCTCCAGTGCACCGGAGATCGTTGCGGCGCTGGATGCGGCCTGCGACGGCGGCGAGGGTCTCGTTTGTCACAGCCATGTGCATGAAGGCGCGCATCACGGTTATTCGATGCCGGATCGGGACGTGCACGACGCCGCAGCGACCGCAATCGACTGGCGCGAGACCTTTGCGATGTTCGCGCGTCAGCTCAAAGGGCAGGGCCAGGCGGTCGGTCCAGGCAAGTCCTAAGCTGTCTTGGCGCGAACGCGCGTGCGGACAAAATCGATGAAGGAACGGACCGCCGGCGCCGCTTCATTGCGGCGGTGAACCAGCGCGAGATCGAAACCGCGAGCGGCGCCTTCCACCTTCCGAAACACCAGGCCGGGTATTCTGACGGCGGTCATTGGCTCCGACATCACGCTCAAGCCGGCGCCCGCCGCGCAAAGCGTGAGAACGGAGAAGATATCGGGTCCGCGTTCCACGATGCGCAGCGATTTGCCCGGCGGCGTGATGGCGGCAATGTTACCGCCGCCGAAGCCGACTTCCATCTCCAGCGAGACGGCGACAAAGGGCTCATTGGCGATATCGGCGGGCGTGACGCGCTTGAGTTTGGCGACCGGATTGCTCTCTGGGATGGCCACGTGGAAGGGCTGTCGGTCGACGATGAAGCCGGTAAGGCCAGTCGGATAATTCTGCGGCGCGGCGGTGAAACCGATGTCGAGCGTGTCGTCGGTGAGCGCTCTAAACTGCTCGAAAGTCACCGCTCGCCGCAGTTGTAACGAAACATCAGGATGCTTTTCGCGGAAGGCGAACAGTTGCCGCGACAGGAAGCCGCTCATGCCCGCGGAGAAGACGTAGCCGAGCGCGATCGAGCCGATGTCGCCACGTGCAGCGCGACGGCCGATGAGTTCGGCGTTGGCGGCTTGCTTGAGCGTCGCATAGGCCTCGACAAGAAAACGCTTGCCGGTCTGGGTCAGCGTTACCGTGCTTTTTGTACGGCGCAAGAACAGCTTGGCACCGAGCATGCTCTCAAGCGCGAGGATCTGGTGGCTCAGCGTCGGCGCGGAAATATTGAGGCGTGCGGCGGCGCGGCCGAAATGAAGCTCTTCGGCGACGGCGGTAAAATATTTGAGGTGCCGCAGTTCCATGTCGCTGATTATGAGATGCAATCTTACAAAAGGCGATATCCCGACTAATGACAAAGAGGCGACCTGTCAGCATTCTCAATGAATGGTTGCGGGGACGAATTCGATTGACGCTCGTCCTTCGGCGAACCGGAGAGGGCCCCGAGGGGGTGCCAGATACCTTCACGGCCGGAGGCTGGCACTCGCGGCTGGAGACCAACGCGAACGAGTTATCGCGCATTGCAGGAAGTCATGAGCCACCTAGAGTCTCCCACGGCCGGCAACGTCATTCCGCTTGAAAGCAAACTGAAGGAATGCGGCCGCGATCAAGGCTGCCATATCGCAGCAGAGCCCGGCAGCAAGGACGATCCGCGCATGAAGGAAGCCATCGTCCTGATGGAAGCGTTCCTCGCCATCGAGGATCAGGTGGCCCGCCAGTCGCTCGTCAACCTGGCCCAGCAACTCGTCAGTCACGATTGGGCTCGTCGCGCCACCCAGCGCTAATACGCCGCGCGGTTTCCGCGCCGCCACAGTCGTAAACAAATCTTAAAGATACGATTCGCTATGCGTGCCTCGTCGCTATGGAACCGGCGCGACGCATCACTTCGTTAAAAATCATCGTTAAAAAACAGGGTTAAGAGGCACTTAAGGATTTGGTGCCATCGTCGCCTCGTCTTTCGTCACGTCGCGCGTGATGAATCAGTGAGGGATGACGGCATGTTTGCGCGTCTGAAATTGTTTGCCGGCGTGGCGATCGCATCGCTCGCTGCGGCTTCGGCGCAGGCGGCCGACTACGCGCCGCAACCAATCTACGTGCCGCAGCCCGTGCCGGTGATCGAGGAGTTCTCCGGCTGGTATCTGCGCGGTTATGTCGGCATGAGCAATCAGCAGGCCACGCTGAATCATCCGGCGTTCAGCGAGCGACCCTACACGCATGTAGATGACGGCTTTGATTCGGCGCCGTTCTTTGGCGCCGGCGTCGGTTACTATTTCAACGAGTGGCTGCGTTTCGATATCACCGGCGAATATCGCGGCAGCGCCAATTACCACGGCTACGGCACTTACCCAGGCGGCAGCAACGAATATCGCGGTCGAAAGAAGGAATGGGTGGGCCTTGTCAATGCGTATGCCGATCTCGGCACCTGGAATAGGCTAACGCCATTCGTCGGTGCCGGCGTCGGCTTCGCGTACAACACGATCTCCAGCTTTATGGACGTCAACACGCCGACCGGCGGCGTCTACTATGCCGAGAGCGGCAGCAAATTTAACTTCGCATGGGCGCTGCATGCCGGCGTAGCCTATAAGGTCACGCCAAACTTTAGCGTCGAACTTGCCTATCGCTATCTCAATCTCGGCAAGGCCGAGACAGGGACCGGTCAATCGTTTGACGGCAGTAATGCCAATGGTCGGCCATTCACGTTCGACAAGCTGGTGTCGCACGACATCATGCTAGGCCTGCGCTTCAACTTTGACAGCGTCGAGACGTTCTCGCGTCCGGCGCCCGTCTATTACGCGCCGCCGCCGGTCTATGCGCCACCGCCGCCGGTCTATATGCAGCCGCCGCTGCAGAGCAGGGGATGACGCCACGCGGCCGAAGTTAACGACGCGCCGTCATGGTGAAAATTCTTGGTTAAGCGCGATTTAACCCAAGTCCGGCAGACTGGTGCGGAAAGCTGAGAGCGTAACGCGGCAACGGCCGCGAAGGAGTTAGTCAATGGGTCCGGTAATCAAGTCGGTGATGATGGGTGCGGGCCTCGCGGTCGTCGTAACGGCCGCCAACGCCGCGGACATGCCCGATAATCTGCCGCCGCCCATCTACCGAGAGAAGGCGCCGAGCAGTCTCTCCGGCTGGTATCTGCGCGGCGATCTGAACTATCGCTGGGGCACCGTTCGCGGCGCCGATCCGGCCCCCGGTTTTCCCGAACCCGCCAACGCCAAGCTCGGCACTTCCTACGGGGGCGGCCTCGGCGTCGGCGTCAAGTCCGACTGGCTGCGCGTCGATCTCACCGTCGATGGCGCCTCGAATATGAAATATGAATCGACCACCGTCACGACGAACGACACCACCGCGAAGGTGTCGGTCGTGACGGCCATGGTCAATGGCTACCTCGATCTCGCAACCTGGTACGGCGTCACGCCCTATGTCGGCGGCGGCGTCGGCGGCGCGCGCCTGGAGATCACCGACTACCAGAGCACGGTCACGCCGCCGTTTGGCGGCGACACCTCGCGCAGTCAATGGAATGTCGCCTGGGCGGCGATGGGCGGTGTGGCCTATCGGGTCGCGCCGAACATGCAGATCGACGTCGGTTACCGCTATCTCAGTCTCGGCGACGTCACGACCGGTACCGGTACCTCCGGCGCCTTGACGCTCAAGGGCATTGCCAATCACGAAGTCCGTGTCGGCCTGCGTTGGAATTTCGACGATCTGAACTGATACTGGCGCGCAATGCCGCCTGCGCATGGCTGAATGCCGTATCCCTCCTATTGAAGACATACGCCGCCGGTTGACCGGCGGGGGCTGATCGACTATCTCCGTTAGTGGGACACCCCTCCCCAACGAGGGGCTTCTATCTGGAAGGATAGGCTATGACAGCGACGAAGCCCGGCGTGCGGCCGGTAAACCCGCAATTTTCGTCCGGCCCCTGCGCCAAGCGCCCCGGCTGGACCCTCCAAGCCCTCAAAGACGCGGCCCTCGGCCGCTCCCACCGCGCCAAGATCGGTAAGGCCAAGCTCAAGCAGGCCATCGATCTGACGCGCGAGATTCTCAACGTTCCCGCCGATTACAAGATCGGCATCGTGCCCGCCTCCGATACCGGCGCCGTCGAAATGGCGCTGTGGTCGATGCTTGGCGCGCGCCCCGTCACCATGCTGGCCTGGGAATCCTTCGGCGAAGGCTGGGTCACCGACGTCGTCAAGCAGCTCAAGCTGAAGGACGTCACCGAGCTCAAAGCCGCTTACGGTGAATTGCCGGATCTGTCGAAGATCGACTTCAAGTCCGACGTCGTCTTCACCTGGAACGGCACCACCTCCGGCGTGCGCGTGCCGAATGGCGACTGGATTCCGGCAAACCGTGAAGGTCTCACCATGTGCGACGCCACTTCGGCGGCGTTCGCGCAGAATCTCGATTTCACCAAGCTCGATGTCGTCACCTTCTCATGGCAGAAGGTGCTGGGCGGCGAGGGCGCACACGGCATGCTCATCCTGTCGCCACGCGCCGTCGAACGTCTCGAGACCTACAAGCCGGCCTGGCCGCTGCCGAAGATTTTCCGCATGACCAAGGGCGGCAAGCTGATCGATGGCATCTTCATCGGCGAGACCATCAACACGCCGTCGATGCTGTGCGTCGAGGACTATCTCGATGCGCTCAACTGGGCGAAGTCTGTCGGCGGTCTGAAAGGTTTGCAGGCGCGCTCGGACGCCAACGCCAAGCTGCTGGCCGACTGGGTCGCCAAGACGGCGTGGATCGATCATCTGGCGAAGAAGCCCGAGACGCGTTCCAACACCTCGGTATGTCTGGTGGTTGCCGATCCGGCCGTGACCAAACTGACGCTCGACGAGCAGGCGGCTTTCGCGAAAGGCATCGCCTCGATGCTCGAGAAGGAAGGCGTTGCCTACGACATCGCGTATTACCGCGACGCGCCGCCGGGTCTGCGCATCTGGTGCGGTGCCACCATCGAGACCAAGGACGTCGAAGCACTGACGCCGTGGCTCGACTGGGCCTTCGAACAGGCCAAGGCCGCGCTGCCCAAGGCGGCGTAAGTCTCTCGCCTTACCCTCCCCTGGAGGGGGAGGGTCGCCATGCGAAGCATGGCGGGGTGGGGTGACTTCGTCATCGACC
>JAEZEY010000314.1 GCA_023432845.1 Pseudomonadota bacterium | reverse complement strand
GGCATAGGGTAGCGCCGGCACTTCGATGAGCTGGGCCCCCGCGAGCCGCAGCATGTCTTTTTTTTCCTGGCTCTGCGTCTCCGGGATGACGATCAGCGTGCGATAGCCGAGCGCTGCCGCGACCACGGCGAGGCCGATGCCGGTGTTGCCGGCGGTCGATTCAACGACCAGACCGCCGGGGCGCAACTCGCCGCGCTTTTCCGCCTCCAGGATCATCTGCCGGCCGGCGCGATCCTTCACCGAGCCGCCCGGATTCATGAACTCGGCTTTACCAAGGATATCGCAGCCGGTGGCTTCCGAGGCGCGGCGGAGGCGGACAAGTGGTGTGTGGCCGATGGCGTCGACGATGCCGTTACGAATTTGCATTCTCATTCCAAGGGTTGGCGAAGCAGGCGTGAGCCTAGTGGAGGCGTCCCACAGCGACAAGACGGGTGGTCTCGAGAGAAGATTTTTGCCTTTTCGCGACGCTTTTCGGTGTGAATGGCCTGCGCTGCCTTACCGCGAGGTAAAAACGAAACGTCCTGGCAAGGGGTTCGAAACCATGTTTCCGCTTCGCCACACTTTTCAACCGACGTTCACCAGTATTTTCCTCGGGAAGCGATAGTTGTGCGAGGGGGCCTGAAACGAGCCGAAAGGTCCCGCCTGTTTACGGGGCACAGCCGCCGATGAACCTCGACGTTAATACGCTGTTTCTGGTCACGATCTATGTGGAAGCGATCCTCGGATTGCTGCTGCTGTTCGCCTGGGCCCAGAACATGGCGATCCGCGCCGTCGCCTGGTGGGGCTTCGCCCATCTGTTCCGCGCTGCGTCCATTGTCCTGTTCGGCATGTACGGATCGGCGCCGGACATCATCACCATTGATCTGGCCAACGCACTCCTGTTCACGGCCTTTGCCATCACCTGGACCGGGGCGCGGGTCTTCGATGGCCGGCCGGTCGAGCCGGTGTATCTCGTCACCGGAGCGGTCCTGTGGCTGCTCGTCAGCCGGTTGCCGGCGCTTACCGACGCGATCGAAGTGCGCACGCTCGTCGCATCCGGGATCATCACCGGCTACACGTGGTTGACGGCTTGGGAATTCTGGCGCGGCCGCAAGGAGCAACTGGTATCGCGCTGGCCGGCCATTTTCATGCTGTTCGCGCACGGCGCGCTGTTTCTGCTGCGCACGCCGCTGGTCGCGATGCTGCCGCTGTCCATGACCGGCGACAAGATGTTCAGCAGCGTCTGGCTGACCGTTTTGAGTTTCGAGGCGTTGCTGTTCACGATCTCCATCGCCTTCATCCTGCTGGCGATGGCCAAAGAGCGCACCGAACTGCGCCACCGCACCGCGGCGATGGTCGATCCGCTGACCGGTATCGCCAACCGCCGCGCCTTCCTGCATGACGCCGCCGAGATGGCCAAGCGCCACATCGCCGATCCGCGCCCGACGGCTGTCATGCTGGTCGACCTCGATCACTTCAAAACCATCAACGATCGCTTCGGCCACGCCATTGGCGACCGGGTGCTGGAGGTGTTCACCGCTGCGGCCACTGAAACCATCCGCCCGAACGACTTGATCGGCCGCATCGGCGGTGAGGAATTCGCCGCCGTGCTGCACGACATCAAGTCTGTCGAGGCGGTGGCGGTGGCCGAGCGCATGCGCGAAACCTTCGCTCATGTTGCGCAGGCTGTGGATGGCCGGCCCGTCAACGCCACTGTGAGCATCGGCATCGTGCACTGCGACGGCGATGTGCTCGATGTCGCCGAGCTGTTGTCGCAAGCCGACCAGGCGCTGTATTTCGCCAAGGAGAACGGCCGCAACCGCGTCGAAGTCGCTTCGCTGGAACTGATGCTCAAGCGCAACGACGAGGCGTCGGCCGCTGTTCCGGTAGCGGACCAGGCTCAGGTCAACGCTGCCTAGCGGATGCATCTATGGCGGGCATTGCCCGCCGCTGCCCACCGTTGCAATTCGTTGCCCGACGCCGCATAGCCTGTCCTCAATGATGAGTCATAAGGGCAGGCCGTTCCATGAAGCGCAGCACCGACCGCATACTCACCAGCCATGTCGGCAGTCTGATCCGGCCGCCCGAACTGCAGGAGTTCCTGCGCGCGGTGCAGGGCGGCAAGCCCTATGACGAAAAGGCCTACCAGCAGTGCCTCACCGACAGCGTCGCCGCAGTCGTGAAGCAGCAGGCAGACACCGGCATCGACGTGCCGAGCGACGGCGAGTTCGGCAAGTCGATCTCCTGGGCGCAATATGCCCTCACACGATTGTCGGGCTTCGAGCGGCGGCCGATCAAGGAGGACAAGGCCAACCCGTTCAAGCGTGGCGCCGACCGCACGCGCTTTGCGGAGTTCTACGCCGAGCTCGACGCCAAGGAGGCGGTGTCGACGACGACCGAAGCCATCTGCACCGGCCCGATCTCGTACACGGGCCTTGCCGAGCTGCAGCGCGACATCGAGAACTTCAAGGCGGCGCTCGGCAAGGTCAGCGTCGCGGAAGGCTTCCTGCCGGTCGCTGCGCCGGCCAGCGTCATTCCGGACCGCAAGAACGAGTTCTACAAGACCGATGAGGAATTGCAGACCGTCATCGCCGCTGCCATGCGCACCGAATACAAGGCCATCATCGACGCCGGTTTCGTCGTGCAGCTCGATGATGCGCGCTCAGCCGTCACCTATGACCGCATGGTGCCCCCCGGCACGTTCGACGATTACAGAAGCTGGCTGGAAAAGCAGATCGAGATCATGAACGAGGCGGTCAAGGGCCTGCCGCAGGAGCAGATTCGCTACCACGTCTGCTGGGGCTCGTGGCCGGGCCCGCATGTCTCGGACGTGCCGCTCAAGGATATCGTCGACATCATCCTCAAGGCCAAGGTCGGTGCCTTCGTTATCGAGGGCGCCAATCCGCGCCACGAGCACGAATGGAAGGTCTGGAAGAACGCGAAGCTCGACGGCCGCGTGCTCATCCCGGGCGTCATCAGCCACGCCACCAATGTGGTCGAGCATCCCGAACTGGTGGCCGAGCGCATCGTGCGTCTCGCCAACCTCGTCGGCCGCGAGAATGTCATCGGCGGCACCGATTGCGGCTTCGCGCAGGGTCCGTTCTACCGTCGCGTCCATCCCAGCGTGATGTGGGCCAAGCTGGAAGCGCTGGTGGCCGGTGCGAAGCTGGCGAGCGCGGAACTCTGGGGCCGCGCGGCGGCCTGACGGCGGCCGGCGCAGGCAAGCTGCGACAAGGGCAGGGTGGCCAAGCGGCCGCCCGCGGCGTTAGGCTTTCGGCCAATCGGCAGCGTCAAGCCGAAGCCCGGGAGCACGCCCATGAACGTCACCGCGCCGAGCGCGTCCGGCCTCGCCATCCCTTTCGATCATACCCGCCTCGATCGCCTGATGGATCAGGCCGGCATCGACGTCATCGTCGCAACATCCAAACACAATGCGCAGTATCTGACCGGCGGCCACCGCGCAAATTTCTTCGACTACATGGATGCCTCGGGACTGAGCCGCTATCTGCCGGTCTTCGTTTATCCGAAGGGCGCGCCGGAGAAGGCGGCCTATATCGGACACCGGCTTGAAGGCTTTCAGGTGAAGGCCGATCCGCTATGGGTGCCGGAAACCCAGGCTAATTCCGGCACCTCCGTCGACGCCGTCGAGAAGGCCGCCGCCTACATGGCGAAGGCCGGCCTCAGGCCGAAGCGCATCGCCGCCGAGTTCGCCTTCCTGCCTTACGACGCCGCCAAAGTGCTGCGCGCCGCTTTTCCCGACGCCGACTGGGTCGATGCCGTGCATGTGTTGGAGCGCCAGCGCCTCAAGAAGTCGCCGGCCGAGCTCGCTCTACTCAAGGCCGCGTCGGAAAAGGTGCTGGCCTCGATGCAGGCCGTCATTGAAGGCACCGCGCCGGGCGCCAGCAAGGCCGAGGTCGCCGAAGCGCTGCGCCGCGAGGAGGTGGGTCGCGGCCTGACCTTCGAATATTGCCTCATCACGGCGGGCACCAATCTCAACCGCGCGCCGACCGCGCAGCGCTGGGAGCAGGGCGAGATCATGTCGATCGACTCCGGCGGCCAGTATCGCGGCTATATCGGCGATATCTGCCGCATGGCGATCCAGGGCGAGCCGGACGCGGAGCTTGAGGACATGCTGGCCGAGATCGAGACGATCCAGCGCGCGGCAATGAAGCCGATCAAAGCCGGCGCGCCCGGCCGCGTCATCTACGAGGCGGCCGAGCCGCTGCGCGCCCGGTCGAAATTCCAGCCGCTCGATTTCCTGGCCCATGGCATGGGGCTGGTCAGCCACGAGGCGCCGCATCTCACTGCAACCGGTCCGATCCCTTATCCGGCGACCGATGCCGATCTGCCGCTCGAGGCCGGCACGGTGATCTCGGTCGAGACCACGCTGCCGCATGCCAAACGCGGCTTCATCAAGCTCGAGGATACAGTGGTCGTCACCGAGACCGGCTTCGAGATTTACGGAGAGGGTCTGCGCGGCTGGAACAGGGCAGGGACGAAGGCGTGACTATCTCTTGGTCCTGACGTCCGCCTCGCGCGCGAGCGCGATGAGCTTGTCCGCGACCTGCACCGAATAATCATGGCCCGGCTGCAACTGCCGCAGCGGTTCGGGCAACAGCGCCAGATCGCGCGCGGCGCGCTCGCGGATTTGCGCCAGCGTCGGCGCCGGCTTGAGGCGTTCGCCGCCGCGCATGACCGGTTCGATCAGCGGCTCGCCCGCCTGCGTGTCCGTTTCGAGCGACAACACATCGCCGCCCATGCGGCCTTCGGCGTCGTAAGACCGCCAGACCTGCTTGCGGCCCGGCCAGGTCTGCTTGCCTTCGGACAATTTGCGCTTCGGCGTGCCCTTGTATTCCTGCAGCTTGTAGGCGCAATCGAGCGACGGCGCGTCGATCGAAGCGTCGAGATTGACGCCGATGCCGAAGCCGTCGATCGGTGCGCGCTCTTTCATCATGCCCTGCAGCACATCCTCGTTGATGCCGCCGCTGACCAGGATGATGACGTCCGTGAGCCCGCCTGCGTCGAGAATGCCGCGCACCTTGCGCGCCGAATCGATGAGGTCCCCGGAATCGATGCGCACGCCGCGGATGGCGATGCCGTCGGCTTTGAGTCGCGGCGCCAGCTCGACGACCTTTCGCGCGCCGGCCTCGGTGTCGTAGGTGTCGATCAGGAAAATGACGTCGTTCGGCCGCGCCCGCGCGAAGGTCTCGAACGCCGTGAGTTCGTCGTCATGCACC
The DNA here is from genome assembly GCA_023432845.1 of Pseudomonadota bacterium. Lineage (GTDB taxonomy): Bacteria > Pseudomonadota > Alphaproteobacteria > Rhizobiales > Xanthobacteraceae > Pseudolabrys. The sequence goes on along the minus strand of JAEZEY010000314.1, from coordinate 1,944 downwards.
TGGATGTAGGAATGCGCCATGGTGCCCATCACCGGGATGCCATAGCGCTGGCCCGCTACCACATTGGCGGCGCCGGCAAAGCCGGCGATGTAGCTCGTGCGTGCTGAATAGAGCCCGGCCTCGGCCCCGTGCGCCGTGCGCAGGCCGAAGTCGGACAGGATCTTGCCCGGAGCGGCCAGCACCATGCGCGCCGCCTTCGAGGCGATCAGCGTCTGGAAATGCAGGATGTTGATGAGCCGCGACTCCACGAGCTGCGCCTGCGGCAGCGGCGCGGTGATGCGGATCAGCGGCTCGTTCGGGAAGCACACCGAACCTTCCGGAATGGCGTGAACGTCGCCGGTAAAGCGAAAGTCCTTCAGATAGTCGAGGAAGTTGTCGCGGAAACGTCCGGTGCCCTTGAGCCAGTCGATGTCGCTTGGCGTGAAGTGCAGCGTCTCGATGTAATCCAGCGCGTCCTCGAGCCCGGCCGCGAGCAGAAAGCCGCGTCGCGCCGGCAGACGCCGGACGAAGAACTCGAACACGGCTTCGCCGGTTTCGCCTTGGTCCAGATAGGCCTGGACCATGTTGAGTTCGTAAAGGTCGGTGGTCAGGGCGCTGACCGCTTGTGTCGGAGGCGAAGGCATCATCGAAATTTCACGCGCAAGAGTGGCTGTCGGTTGAGGCGGCGGACCTTTGCATAAAACGCCGCGCGTTGCGACGACGGACAAATTCGTTTGCAGTCAAACGCTCGCCGCAGCCGGCGCGCTTACGCCGCGACGCGCCGCACGGTGACGTTGACGCGGGTGCCGCCGCCAGGACGATCTTCGATCGCCACAGCACCACCAAGCCTTTCCACGATCTGCTTGACGATGGTTAGGCCAAGGCCGGCGCTACCCTTGTCGCGGTTGCGTGACGCCTCCAGCCGGTAGAACGGCTCGAACACGCGGGCGCGCTCCGGCTCCGGAATGCCCGAGCCGCGATCCTCGACCCGCAGGACAGCGTGCTCCGCCTCGGCATTGAGCGACACCTCGGCGCCGCCGCCATAGGCCACGGCATTGTTGACCAGATTGGCGACGACACGGGCGAGACCGGCAGCGGTGCCGCGACGCGCACGAATCCGACCCGGGTGCGGTATGGGTTTGAGCCGACACGCTGGGACGGGCCTGGCGCGTCAGGGGGCCGACGGCCGCGCCTGGCGCGTCCTGCTCGCGCGGCGGATTGAGGCGCCGCGTGAGCGCACGCCATCAAGTCATTGAATTTATTGGAAAAGTGGCTCCCGAGGCTGGGATCGAACCAGCGACCATTCGATTAACAGTCGAATGCTCTACCGCTGAGCTACTCGGGAACAGGGCGTTTCCGCCTCACAGGGTGGGGCTATAACAAAGCCGCCCCGATTTGCAAGCCGGAACAATAGCGTTGGAGGCCTCGCCCGGAATCGAACCGGGGTGCAAGGATTTGCAGTCCTCTGCGTAACCACTCCGCCACGAGGCCATCCGGAAGCGTGTACCGGTGAGGGTGCACGCCTCGAAGGCCCGAGCCTATACAGGACGATAACGCGGTCGACAACGCCCGTATGACGGTCTTGGTCGGCTTGCCTTTTGACCTTCCTTGCCGCACAAAGCCGCGACTTTGGCCGGCGCCTTTTCGTTGCGCGACAAAGGCCATGCTTCGAGGGTTGCGATGACCGATTTCGCCAGCGCGCGCCGTCATATGGTCGATGGCCAGATTCGTCCCAACGATGTCACCGATCTGCGCATCACCACCGCGATGCTCGAGGTGTCACGCGAGAAATTCGTCCCCGAGCAGTCCAGGGCTCTGGCCTATCTAGATCTGGACCTGGGCCTCCATGCTGCGGGGGCGGCGACGCGCAGCCTGATGAAGCCGATGGTGCTCGCGAAGCTCATCCAGGCGCTTGAAATCGAATCTACCGACAAGGTCCTCATCGTCGGCGCGGCCACCGGATAC
>JAEZEY010000304.1 GCA_023432845.1 Pseudomonadota bacterium | reverse complement strand
CCGCCAAGCACCGCGCCGAACACAACGGCCACACCTATTATTTCTGCAATCCCTCCTGCCGCACGAAGTTCATCGCCAATCCGGGCAAGTATCTCGGCCCCCGCGAACCCGAGCCGGTAATCGAAGGCGCGATCTACACCTGCCCGATGCATCCGGAGATCCGGCAGGAAGGCCCGGGCTCCTGCCCGATCTGCGGCATGGCGCTTGAGCCCGAAATCGCCACTGCCGATTCAGGTCCCAATCCCGAACTCGTCGATTTCACGCGCCGCTTCTGGATCGGTCTCGCGCTGACCGTGCCGGTGTTCGTGCTCGAGATGGGCGCGCACATCGTCGGCGCGCATGACTGGGTCGATCCGGCGCTGTCGGCCTACATCCAGTTCGCCTTCGCGACGCCGGTCGTGCTGCGGGCCGGCTGGCCGTTCTTCGAGCGCGGCTGGCAATCGCTCGTGACGCGCAACCTCAACATGTTCACGCTGATCGCGATGGGCACGGGCGTCGCCTATCTCTACAGCGTCGTCGCCACATTCGCCCCCGGCCTGTTCCCCGAGACATTCCGCGGGCACGGCGGCGCCGTCGCGGTTTATTTCGAGGCAGCCGCCGTCATCACCGTGCTGGTGCTGGTCGGCCAGGTGCTCGAATTGCGCGCGCGTGAAGCGACATCGGGCGCGATCAAGGCATTGCTCGACCTCGCGCCGAAGACAGCGCGCCGCGTCAACGAGGACGGCAGCGACGAGGAAGTCGCGCTCGACACCATCGTTGTCGGCGACAAATTGCGGGTGCGCCCCGGCGACAAAGTGCCGCTCGACGGCACCGTGCTCGAGGGCCGCTCCTCGGTTGACGAATCCATGGTCACCGGCGAGTCGATGCCCGTCACCAAGGAAAAGGATGCGCGCGTCATCGGCGGCACCATCAACACCTCCGGCTCCTTCGTCATGCGCGCCGACAAGGTCGGCCGCGATACGCTGCTATCGCAGATCGTACAGATGGTGGCGACGGCGCAGCGCTCGCGCGCGCCGATTCAGCGCCTTGCCGATCAGGTATCGGGCTGGTTCGTGCCGGCGGTTGTCGCAGTGGCGCTCATCGCCTTCGGCGCATGGGCCATGTTCGGGCCGGAACCGCGCTTCACCTATGGCCTGGTTGCCGCCGTCAGCGTCCTGATCATCGCCTGCCCCTGCGCGCTGGGCCTCGCCACACCGATGTCGATCATGGTCGGCGTCGGCCGCGGCGCGCAAGCCGGCGTCCTGATCAAGAATGCCGAAGCGCTGGAGCGGATGGAGAAGATCGACACTCTCGTTGTCGACAAGACCGGCACGCTGACCGAAGGCAAGCCGAAGGTCGTCGCCGTGATCCCAGCCGAAGGCTTCGACGAAACGCAGGTGCTGACCATCGCGGCCTCGGTCGAGCGCGGCAGCGAGCATCCGCTGGCCGCGGCCATCACCAAGGCCGCCTCGGAGCGCAACCTCACCCTCGCCCCGGTGCGCGGCTTCGACTCGCCCGCCGGCAAGGGCGTCATCGGCATGGTGAGCGGCAAGCGCATCGCGCTCGGCTCACCCGCCTTCCTGAAGGAATTGAATATCGACACCTCGGCCCTGCATGACGCCGCAGAAGCGCAGCGCAATGACGGCGCCACCGCGATTTTCCTCGCGATCAACGGGAAGCCCGCCGGCGTCATCGCCATCGCCGATCCGATCAAGGCGACCACGCCGGACGCGCTCAAACGCCTTGCCGCCGACAACATCCGCGTCGTCATGCTCACCGGCGACAACCGCACCACCGCTCAGGCGGTCGCCAAGCGCCTCGGCATTGCCGAAGTCGAAGCCGAAGTTCTTCCCGACCAGAAGAGTGCGGTGGTCGGGAAGCTGACACGCGAAGGCCGCATCGTCGCCATGGCCGGCGACGGCGTGAACGACGCGCCGGCGCTCGCCGCCGCTCAGGTCGGCGTCGCCATGGGCACCGGCTCCGACGTCGCCATCGAAAGCGCCGGCGTCACGTTGCTCAAAGGCGACCTCATGGGCATCGTCAAGGCGCGTGCGCTGTCCGAAGCGGTGATGCGCAACATCCGCCAGAACCTGTTCTTCGCCTTCATCTACAACGCGGCCGGCGTGCCGATCGCCGCCGGCATTCTCTATCCCGTATTCGGGCTGCTGCTGTCACCGATCATCGCCGCCACAGCAATGGCGCTTTCGTCGGTCAGCGTCGTCGGCAACGCGCTGCGGCTGCGCGGGATGAAGCTGTAGCGCAAACGAAAACGCACCGCCGACCGCCCGGCAGGGGCGACGGCGGTGCGCCAGTCGTCGGCCGTCAGCCCTAGAAGACGGCGAGATATTTCAGCCGCGACAACACGCCGATGATGATGACGATGATGCGCGCGATCTGCTTGGCGCGGCCGTCGATCGGCAGCATATTGATGAGATACAGCACCAGCACGATCACCAGGAAGGTGATCAGAATGCTGATCAGCAGGCTGATAGCCATGGCAGGAGCCCCGTGTTCAGCGCCGCGGCAGTGCGGCTGTCACGGGCGACAAGTTCCGGAGCGTTGAAAAGTTCCGCCCGAGGGAACCGCGTCAGCGAAGCGGTCCCCGGCTGAGGCCCCGCGCGGTAGGCGGCTGCAACGGGGGACAGCTCTTTTCTGCCGCTTCGCGACGAAGCTCGTCGAGGTTGCCCCGCACCTGACCGTACTCGGCGTCATAGGCCAGCACCGAGACCAGCCCGCCGCCCGGCCCTGCTTCAGCCTTGGCCTTGGCCTCACGCAATTCCCTTTCGCGCTCGATGTAGCCTGTCGCCGCCTGAGCGAGCTGCTGGCAGTCGTAGAGCCGATACTTGCCCGGTGCGACCAGGAATTTGCCGAGCCGCTCGTCGCGCGAGGTGCCGGCGCTACAGGCGGCGAGCAACAGCAGCATTCCGCCCGCTACTGCGAGCCGCACAGGAAGCGATGGTCCGGAATTTGTCATGCGGCAGTATCACTACCACAAAAAGGCTTAAGCGAGACTTAGGCTTGGCCGGCCGCAGGCCGCGCCCCGCGGCGGCCTTCGGCTGAACGAATATCGGCAATAACCGTTAGTCCGGATCAGGCTCAAAGGACAGACCGTGACCGACACCAAATTCAACATCGCGGCGCAAGCGGCCAAACGCGAGGCCGAGCCGATCTTCGATGTAGCCGCCGGCATCGCCTTCGTGCTGCTGGCGGCCGCCTGTGTCTGGCTGATCCGGGCCTACGGCGCGTTCGAGCCGTCGGCGCTCACCTTCCTCGATCTCGCTCTGCTCGGTTTCGCCTGCCTGCGGCTCATCCATCTCGTCACCTTCGACAAGATACTGGAGCCGCTGCGACGCAGACTGCAGTCCGGCGACCGCATGGCGGGCCTGCTCGCGGGCTTCGTCGCCTGCATCTGGTGCACCGGCATGTGGGCGGCCATGATTGCCACCACCTTGCACTTCCTTGTGCCCTGGGGCCGCTTCGCCATCTGGGTGCTGGCCGTCGCCGGGTTCGGCACCTTGCTTCAGGTCGTCTCGCGCGCAATCGCGGGGAACAGCGTGCCGCGGGAGTAGTATCGCGGGCGATCAACGGCTTCGCAGCGAACCCCGCGCCTTTCGCGCCGGCTTCAGCGTGATCCATACCGGCGCGTGATCGCTGGCATCCTTCCTGCCGCGCACCGCGCGATCGACGCCGGCCTGCTTGAGGCGCGCCGCCAGCGGCGGGCTCAGCAGCAGGTGATCAATCCGCAGGCCCGCATTGCGCTGAAAACTGTTTCGCCAGTAATGCCAAAACGTATACAGCCGCTCGTCGGGATGAAGTTCGCGCAAGGCATCGGTCCAGCCCTGCTTGACCAGCCGCGCGAAGGCGGCGCGGCTTTTCGGATGCACCAGCGCATCGTTGTCCCATGATTGAGTCGGATAGATATCGATCTCCGTCGGTGCGACATTGAAGTCACCGACGAGAGCAACGGGCACGCCCGATTTGATCAGCTTGCGCGCATGCGCGGTGAGGCGCTTGAACCAAGCCAGCTTGTAATCGAATTTCGCCCCGGGCTGCGGATTGCCGTTCGGCAAATAGATACAGGCGATCAGCAAACCGTCGACCGCCGCCTCGATATAGCGGCTCTGGCTGTCGTCCTTGTCACCCGGCAGCGCCGTGCGCGTCACGACAGGCGTCTTTCCGCGCGACAGAATAGCGACGCCATTCCAGGTGCGCTGGCCCTGCCACACCGCCTTGTAGCCGGCCTTGGCCAAAGCCTCCGCCGGAAACGCAGCTTGCTCGCACTTCAATTCCTGCAGACAGACGACATCGGGCTTGGCCGACTTCAGCCACGCCAGAAGGTTCGGCAGGCGGCGGTTGATATTGTTGATGTTGAAGGTCGCGATTTTCATGGGAGGACAAAGTGCGAAGCCGGCACGCGGGTTCCGCCTTCTTCATCGCCAAAGGAGTGGTGCGGACGGAGGGAGTCGAACCCTCACGGGCTTACGCCCAACGGATTTTAAGTCCGGTCTGTCTACCGGTTCCAGCACGTCCGCATCATCTCGTCATCCGCCGCCACGGCGGAGACTTCCCGCGCGGACGGCGAACTTACATCACTTCTCTAATAAATCGCCCCACAGTTCGTCCCAGTCCTTGCCCGAGGAGTCGGTGACGCGGCCGTCCTTCTCGTAGAACTTGTTCGGTATCTGGAAGATGGCGGGGAACGTTTCGGCCTTCACCTCGGTGCCCGCGTCGGGCCCTTTCGACAACAGATCGTCCGGCTTGGTCTCTGCTTTGGCGAGGGCGGTCATGACTGCATCCGAGGCGGGTGGAGGGCGATCCTAGCGCGCCGAGGCAATCGCCGCCAGCGCCGATCTTCGGAGCCGTGCCGCTCGGGCTCGGCAGCTCTGCCCGGACAGGCTTGCCAAACCTCCCGGGAGTCCTGCATGAAGTCCAAAGCCAGCAACGAAACTGCGCGCCGATCACGCACTTAGAGCCGAGGAAACGACATGCCCACTTATCGCTCCCGCACCACGACGCACGGTCGCAACATGGCGGGCGCCCGCGGCCTCTGGCGCGCGACCGGCATGAAGAACGAGGACTTCGGCAAGCCGATCATCGCGATTGCGAACTCCTTCACCCAGTTCGTGCCGGGCCATGTCCACCTCAAGGATCTCGGCCAGCTGGTGGCGCGCGAGATCGAGTCCGCCGGCGGCGTCGCCAAGGAGTTCAATACGATTGCCGTCGATGACGGCATCGCCATGGGCCACGACGGCATGCTGTACAGCCTGCCCTCGCGCGAACTGATCGCCGACAGCGTCGAATACATGGTCAACGCGCATTGTGCCGACGCTCTGGTCTGCATATCCAACTGCGACAAGATCACGCCCGGCATGCTGATGGCCGCCCTGCGCCTCAACATTCCGACGATCTTCGTTTCCGGCGGCCCGATGGAGGCCGGCAAGGTGACGCTGAAGGGCAAGGCCAGGGCCGTCGATCTGGTCGATGCCATGGTGGTCGCCGCTGACTCTTCCTACAGCGATGCCGATGTCGCCGCGATCGAGCGGTCGGCTTGCCCGACCTGCGGCTCCTGCTCCGGCATGTTCACAGCCAACTCGATGAACTGCTTGACCGAAGCTCTCGGCCTGGCGCTGCCGGGCAACGGCTCGGTGCTCGCCACCCATGCCGACCGCAAGGAGCTGTTCCTCGCCGCCGGCCGCATGGCGGTGGAGCTGTGCCGGCGCTGGTACCAGGAGGAGGACGCCAGCGCCCTGCCGCGCGGCATCGCCACCAAGGCGGCCTTCGAGAATGCGATGACGCTCGACATCGCCATGGGCGGCTCGACCAATACCGTGCTGCACCTGCTCGCCGCCGCCCATGAAGGCGAAGTACCGTTCACGATGAAGGATATCGACCGGCTGTCGCGGCGCGTGCCGGTGCTGTGCAAGGTCGCTCCCTCGGTTGCCAACGTCCATGTCGAGGACGTGCATCGCGCCGGCGGCGTCATGGGCATTCTCGGCGAGCTCAACCGCGGCGGCCTCATCCATTCCAAGGTCGGCTCCGTCCATGCCGACAGCCTGGAGAGCGCGCTGGCGCGCTGGGATGTCGTCACCACGAACAACGACAGCGTGCGCGAGTTCTACCGCGCGGCGCCCGGAGGCGTGCCAACGCAGACAGCGTTCAGCCAGGCCGAGCGCCACGACGATATCGACACCGATCGCGAAAAGGGCTGCATACGCGACGTCGCCCATGCCTTCTCGAAGGACGGCGGCCTCGCCGTGCTGTACGGCAATCTCGCGACCGATGGCTGCATCGTCAAAACCTCGGGCGTCGATGAAAGCCTGC
>JAEZEY010000297.1 GCA_023432845.1 Pseudomonadota bacterium | reverse complement strand
CCCACAAGGACCGCCGTTTTTATGGCCCAGTCGCCGGCGCGGCGTATCAGTGGCCGGCTGGCTGTTCGCTCAGTTGGGCGCCGCCGGTCTCGCGTTCGATCGTCATGCGGCGGCCGTGGAAGGTAGTCAGTGTCGAGCGATGGCCGATCGAGACGATGGTCGTGTCGGGCATCCGCTCCGCCAGCAGACGGTACACGGCCGCCTCGGCGGCTTCGTCGAGCGAGGCGGTGGCTTCATCCAGGAACAGGTAGTCCGGCTTCAGCAGCAATGCGCGGGCGATGCCGAGACGCTGCTGCTCGCCCAGCGACAACATGCGGTTCCAGTGTGCTTCCTCGTCGAGACGCTCCGTGAGTGCCGGCAGGCCCACGGCGGCGACAAGACCGGCAATGTCGGCGGCTTCGTAAGTGCCGGGCTCGGCGGGATAGGCCACCGCATCGGTGAGCGATGCGATCGGGAAATAGGGCCGCTGCGGCAGGATCATCACCCTGGCGCCCTTCGGCACATGGATCACCCCCGAGCCGAACGGCCAGATGCCGGCCAGCGCCCGAAACAGTGTTGATTTGCCCGACCCGGATGGGCCGGTGACCAGCACTTTGTCGCCGGCTGCGATGGTGAAGTCGCCCGCACTCACCAGCGGCGTGCCGTTCGGCAGCTTCACCGCGAGATCCTTGATTTCGATCGCGGCGCCATCGCCCGGCTCGACGGCGATGACCGGCGGCGTCGCGGCGACTTCTTGCGCGGTGAGGATCGAGCGGTCGAATCCGTCGAGACGCTCGATCACCGCATTCCATTCGGCCAGCCGCCGGTAGGCGTCGACGAAGAACGACAACGCGCCCTGCACACTGCCGAAGGCGGAGGCGGTCTGCATCAGTCCGCCGAGCTGCACTGCGCCGGCGAAGTAGGCCGGGCTGGTGACGATGAACGGAAACACGGTGGCAACCTGACCATAGCCGGCCGTGAGGAAGGTCAGGCGCTTGGTGCGCGACATGATCGCCATCCAGTTGTCGGCGAGCCTTGCGAAACGGCCGAGCAACTGGTCGCGCTCAGCCCTCTCGCCTTCGAGCAGCGCGATCTGCTCGGCGTTCTCCCGCACACGCACCAGGCTGAATCGGAAATCCGCTTCGTAGCGCTGCTGCTGATAGTTGAGCGCGACCAGCGGCCGGCCGATCCAGTGCGTCGCCGCGGTGCCGAGAATTGCGTAGAGCAGCGCCGCCCAGAACAGGTAGCCGGGTATGCTCCAGGACACGCCGAACACATGTAACGGCGCGGCTGCCGACAGCGACCACAGAATGACGCTGAATGAGCCGAGGGTCACAACCGAGTTCAACAGGCCCAGGCCGAGCGGCAGAATGCCGCCCTCGATGAACAGCCTGATGTCCTCGGCAATGCGCTGGTCGGGGTTGTCGGCGGCATCGCCGAGCAATTGCATGCGGTAGTGATTGGAGCCTGCGAGCCAACGATCGAGATAGGCTCGCGTCATCCAGCGCCGCCAGCGGATTTGCAGCCACTGGTTCAAATAGAGTTGATAGACCGCGACAACGATGAAGATCGTGGCCAGCACACAGAAATAACCCAGCTCGTAGACGAAGCTGTCCCAATTCCGGTCTTGCAGTGCATTGTAAAAACGGGCGTTCCATTGATTGAGGAGAACGGTGATGGCAACGATGCCGAGCTCGATGGCGATGATGGCGGCGAGCAGCAGGCGCCCCGCCCACCGGTCTTCCGAACGGAAATAGGGGCTGGCGATGCGCCACACGGTGGCGAGCGTTGCGATAATTCCTCTCAAGGGAGGCTCCTTTGACGACAGGCGCGGAGGAAAAGCTCAAGCAAGCGAAGCTTCGCACATGCGAAAGAATGTCGCCGTTTCTCAATATGGGAAAGGAGGTCGTGGGTGGGCAGGCCCGCCTGGCCGAGGTTGCGTCCATTCACAGACGCCTCTACGATAAATCCTCAAGGGTTGCTTGGTCTTGACGTCCGAACACAGGCCGAGGAATAAGACCCGACGAAGAATGTCCAACCAGAAAAAGAACACTCAGGAAACAATCACCCCCAGGAGGATTCAGAATGGCTAAATCCACGACTACGTCTCGTCGTCGGTTCCTCGGCGGCGCCGCGGTCGCCGGCGTTGCAACGATTGCGATGCCGCAGGTTTCGCGCGCGCAAACCCTCACCCTGAAGATGCAGAGCGGTTTCGGCCCGACGGACATCCTCAGCGATTACGGCCGTGATTACGTGGCCAAGGTCAACTCCATGGGCGGCGGCCGCCTCAAGATCGACTTCCTGAACGCCGGCGCGGTGGTAAAGCCGTTCTCGGTGATGGACGCGACCTCGACGGGCGTGCTCGATGCGAACTGGAGCGTTCCGGCCTACTGGTACGGCAAGCATCGTGCGGCCTCGCTGTTCGGCACCGGTCCGGTTTACGGCACCAATGCCGACCAATTCATGAGCTGGTTCTACTATGGCGGCGGCGACGCCCTGTACCGCGAACTCACCCAGGACACCCTCAAGCTCAATGTTGTCGGCTTCTTCTCCTTCGCCATGCCGACCCAGCCCCTCGGCTGGTTCAAGAAACCGGTCAACGGTCCGGAAGACCTCAAGGGCCTCAAGTACCGCACCGTCGGTCTGGCCTCCAACGTCATGCAGGCGATGGGCCTCAGCGTCGCGCAACTGCCGGGGCCGGAAATCCTGCCGGCGATGGAAAAGGGCGTCATCGACGCGTTCGAGTTCAACAACCCGACATCCGACATGCGTTTCGGCGCTCAGGACGTCGCCAAGAACTACTACCTTGGCTCTTACCATCAGGCCTCGGAAGCCATCGAAGTGGTCTTCAACAAGGCCAAGTTTGACGGTCTGGCCAAGGAGCAGCAGGAGCTCCTCAAGATCGCCGTGCAGGCCACGTCGGCCGACGGCGGCTGGAAGGCGGCCAACATCTACTCGAACGACCTGCAGACCCTGATCTCGAAGCATGGCGTGCAGATCAAGCGCACGCCGGTGTCGGTGTTCAAGGCGCAGCTTGAGGCTTGGGACAAGGTCATCGACCAGGTCACGGGCGATTCCGCCCAAGGCCCGATGATCAAGAAGATCCTCGAGAGTCAGAAAGCCTATGCCAAGCGCGTCGCCTTCTACTCGCTCAACAACGACGCCGACTTCAAGTCCGCCTACGAGCACTACTTCGGACCGATGAAGGTCTGAGCCCACGCAATGCCGATCGCCGGGGCGGTGTCCGCCCCGGCGAACTTTTGCGCTACTCCACTCGCGAGACTTTCCGTGGAAAAAATCCTGTTCTTTATCGACCGGTTCAGCGCCGGGGTCGGCAAGGCCTTCGGCTGGTGCATCATCATCATGACGCTGGGCACCTGCTACGAGGTGTTCGTGCGCTACGTGCTGGGGGCGCCGACCAACTGGGCCTTCGACGTTTCGTATTTCATGTACGGCGCGCTGTTCATGATGGCCGGCGCCTACACCTTGTCGCGCAACGGTCATGTCCGTGGCGACGTGCTCTATCGCATGATGCCGGTGCGGGTGCAGGCTTCCATCGATCTCGTTCTCTACATCATCTTCTTCATTCCCGGTTTCGGTGCGCTGCTCTGGTACGGCATTCCGTATGCCCAGGTTTCCTGGCAGATCGGCGAAGTCAGCATCTACAGCCCGACCGGGGCTCCCGTTTATCCGCACAAGATACTCATCCCGATCGCCGCGTTCTTCATGCTGGTGCAGGGCTTTGCCGAGATCGCGCGTTGTGTGATTTGCCTCCGGAACGGCCAATGGCCGTCGCGTCTGCACGACGTCGAGGAGATGGAATCGGCGATCCTGCACGAGGCCGAGGACCGCCGCCGCATCGAAGAAGAATTGCACGTTGGGGCCAAGCAATGATGTCCTTCACCAATCCGGAAGTCGGTATCATCCAGTTGGCCGGCTTCATCGTCATCATCCTGCTCGGCTTCCCGATTACCTTCACCCTCGTCGCGATGGGCGTCTTCTTCGGCTACTACGCGATGGGGCCGCGCATTTTCGACCTGCTCGTCACCAATACCTATGACGTGATGTCGAATGACGTGCTGACGGCTGTGCCGCTGTTCCTGTTCATGGGCTACATGGTCGAGCGAGCCAACATCCTCGACCGGCTTTTCTATTCCGTCCAGATGGCCGCGCGGAATGTGCCAGGCTCGCTGGCGGTGGCGACGCTCATTACCTGCGCGCTGTTTGCGACCGCGACCGGCATTGTCGGCGCCGTCGTGACGCTGATGGGTTTGCTGGCGTTCCCGGCCATGCTCAAGGCCGGCTACGACACCAAGCTGTCCGCGGGCGTGATCTGTGCCGGCGGCTGCCTCGGCATTCTCATTCCACCGAGCGTGCTGCTCATTCTTTACGGCGCGACGACATCGGTCTCGGTCGTGCAGCTTTATGCCGCCGCCTTCATTCCGGGCTTCATGCTGGCAGGGTTCTACATCCTCTATGTGGTCGCCCGCGTCATGATCAATCCGAAGCTGGCGCCGCGGCCGCCGGAATTCGACAAGCCCATCCCGTTCTCCGAGGTCGCCTGGGCACTGATTACCTCGTTCTTCCCGCTCGCGATTCTGATCCTGTCGGTGCTCGGCGCCATTTTGTTCGGTCTGGCGACGCCGTCGGAGGCGGCGGCGGTGGGCGCCGGCGGCTCGATCGTACTGGCGGCGGCTTACAAGTCGCTGACTTTCCAGCGTCTGAAGGAGGCGGTGTATCTCACGGCGCGCACCTCGGCGATGGTCTGCTACCTGTTCATCGGGTCGTGGCCCTTCTCCTCGGTGTTCTCCTATCTCGGCGGTCACGAGGTCATCGAACACTGGGTGCTGGCGGCCAACCTGTCCCCGACGGCCTTCCTGATCCTGGCTCAGTTCATCATCTTCCTGCTCGGCTGGCCCCTGGAGTGGACCGAGATCATCATCATCTTCGTGCCGATTTTCCTGCCGCTGCTGAAGACCTTCAGCATCGACCCGCTGATGTTCGGCATTCTGGTCGCGCTCAACATCCAGACCTCGTTCAACACGCCGCCCATGGCCATGGCGGCGTATTACCTGAAGGGCGTGTCACCGCCGCACGTCAAGTTGACGGAGATTTTCTCCGGCGCCTTGCCGTTCGTGTTCCTGGTGTTCCTGGCCATGGCGCTGGTCTATATATTCCCGCAAATTGCGCTATGGCTGCCGCAAACGTTGTACAAGTGAGCGGCTTACAGGTGAGACGAGCGTGACTGACGAGGAATTGACGGCGCTGACCGCCATCGAGGCGGCCGAGCATATTGCCAATGGTGACTTCAGCTCGGAGGAGTATGTCGGCGCCTGTCTCGACCGCATCGCCGCGATCGACGGCGAAGTGCGCGCCTTCGTGCATCTCGATCCGGACGCGGCGCTGGCCCAGGCGCGGGAAGTCGATGAGCGGCGGCGCAACGGCCTGTCCATCGGCCTGCTGCACGGCCTGCCGGTTGCCATCAAGGACCTGTTCGACACCGCGGACTACAAGACCGAATACGGCACCGCCCTGTTCCGAGGCCGGCAGCCGGCACGGGATTCCGCGGTTGTGGCACGATTGCGCGAAGCCGGCGCCGTCATCATCGGCAAGACGGTAACGACGGAGCTCGCCTATTTCTCGCCGGGGCCGACGCGCAACCCGCACGATCTCACCCGCACGCCCGGCGGCTCTTCATCCGGCTCGGCGGCGGCTGTGGCGGCGGCGATGGTGCCGCTCGCGGTCGGCTCGCAGACCAACGGCTCGATGATCCGGCCGGCCTCATTCTGTGGCGTCTATGGCGTCAAGCCGACGCATGGTCTGATTTCGCGTCACGGCGCGCTCGAATTGTCGCGCTCGCTCGACCATGTCGGTGTGTTCGCGCGCTCGCTCGCCGATGCGGCGCTGATCCTCGAAGTGCTGGCCGGTTATGATCCGAATGATCCGGACACGCGGCCGGTGGCCGCGCCGGACTACCTCGGCCTGGTTGCCGAAGAGCCGCCGCTACCGCCGCGGCTGGCTTTCGTGCGCACGCCCGTCTGGGACAAGGCCGACGCGCAGACCCATGCCGCCTTCGAGGAACTGGTGACCGCGCTCGGCGACCGGATCGCCGAGGTTGCCTTGCCGGACGCCTATGCCGCCGCCTGGGACGACCAGCGGGTGATCATGGCGGCCGATATGGCGCACAATTTCGATCCGCTACTCAAGCGCGGCGGCGATGTGCTGAGCCAGCAGATGCGCGACCTGCTCGCCGACGGCCGCGCCGTGCCGGCGGTGCGCTATCTCGACGCGCAGCGCAACGCGCGCGGCTACGCGGCCGGTCTGATGAAAGTGTTCGACGAATACGACGCCATCCTGACGCCGGCCACGCCCGGCATCGCGCCGGTCGGTGAGGCGACCGGCAGCCCGGTGTTCAATACGCTGTGGAGCCTGACCGGATTGCCGGCGCTGACGCTGCCGCTCCTGGCGGGCGAGGGCGGCATGCCTTTGGGCGTGCAACTGGTCGGCGCCAAAGGCGACGACGCGCGGCTGTTCCGCACGGCGAACTGGCTGGTCGAGCAGCTGGAAGAATAGGCTCCGCGCAGAGACCGCGGCGTCGCCGCTATTTCTTGTCGCGGACGAACAGCGGCTTCCAGTCGTCGCCCCAGAACGCCCACAGCATCAGGGCGAGACCGATCAGCGTGCAGACCCAGAGCGGCAGCGCCGCGAGCTTGCCCGCGACCATCACCATATAGCCGATCATGATGACGGCGCCGATCAGGGCGGTGATTGCATCTGCCATGAGGAGCCTCGACCTGTCGTTTCCCGCGTGATGTTAATCAGGAGCAGTTTAGCGCATGGAGCGCGCGCCGCACCACAATTTTTGCGCGGTCAAGAGCCTTTCGGCGGCGCGCCGAGGTGCTCGGTGAAGAAGGCGATGGTGCGGCTCCAGGCCAGATCCGCCGCCGCCTTGTCGTAGCGGTTCCCGGTATCGTTGTTGAAAGCGTGGTTGACGCCCGGGTACATCGCAACCGTGTAGCGCTTGCCGGCGGCCTTCAACGCCTCCTCATAGGCCGGGATACCGGCATTGATACGCTGGTCGAGGCCGGCATAGTGTAGAAGCAGTGCCGCGTGTATTCTCGGTACGTCGGCGGCCGGCGCCTGCGCTCCGTAATAGGCAACGCCGGCTTTTAGCTCCGGCGACAGCACCGCGATGCGGTT
>JAEZEY010000291.1 GCA_023432845.1 Pseudomonadota bacterium | reverse complement strand
TGCTTGAGCAGGTCGATGCCGGTGATTTCCGGCATGCGCACGTCGGTCACGACACATCCGGA
Organism: Pseudomonadota bacterium; assembly: GCA_023432845.1. GTDB lineage: Bacteria > Pseudomonadota > Alphaproteobacteria > Rhizobiales > Xanthobacteraceae > Pseudolabrys. The sequence continues at coordinate 11,853 of JAEZEY010000291.1, read as the reverse complement.
ATCGATTTGCGGCAAGACATCGATGAACGCCTTGCCCGACTCGAAACCGCGCGACTTGATCCCGGCGGTCGAGAGCAGAAACTCAAGCGATTCTCGGACGGCGTCATCGTCATCAATGACGTAGATTATCGGGTCAGCCATGGTCGATTTTTTGGGGTCAATCATCGTCGACGTCACCTTCCTGTACCGCCGCGAGCGTGAAATTGAAAGTTGTGCCGCCATTCGCATTTCGCTCGGCCCATATGCGCCCGTTGTGAGCCTCGATAATGGTCCGAGATATCGATAGTCCGACCCCCATGCCGTGAGGTTTGGTGGTGATGAATGGCTGGAACAGCTGATCGGCAATTTCCGGGGCAATGCCGGGCCCGGTGTCGGCGACGCTGACCCGCACCTGTCCCTGTCCTTCCGGGATGACGGCGACGGCCAGGTCGCGCACTTTCGATTCTTCCATGGCATCCATGGCATTGCGGATCAGGTTGAGCAGAACCTGCTGGATTTGCACGCGGTCGGCGAGCACCAGATCGACATGCGGATCGAACTTGAACTGGACGCGGATGCCGCGGTCCTTGACGCCGACCAACGCCAGGGCACTCGCTTCCTCGACCAGCTTGGTGATGCTTTCAACGCGCCGTTCGCTTTCGCCGCGGGCGACGAAATCACGCAGGCGGCGGATGATCTGGCCGGCGCGAATGGCTTGCTCGGATGCCCTGCCGAGCGCATCGCGCAGCAGCGGGAACTGCTCGGTGCTGTCGCCATCGAGGATGCGCTGCGATCCCTTCAGGTAATTGGAAATCGCGGCGAGCGGCTGGTTGAGCTCGTGTGCGAGCGTGGACGCCATCTCGCCCATCGCCGTCAAGCGCGAGATGTGCACCAGTTCGGATTGAAGTTCCTGCAACCTTTGCTCGGTCTGCTGCCGCTCGGTCAGATCGCGGATAAAGCCGGTGAAGAAGCGGCGATCTCCCGATCGCATTTCGCCGACGGCCAGTTCCATGGGGAAGGTCGAACCGTCCATGCGCTGGCCCACCACCACGCGGCCGATGCCGATGATGCGTCGTTCGCCGGTGTGTCGATAGCGCTTGATGTATTCGTCATGGCTTGACTGATACGGCTCCGGCATCAGGATCTTGACGTTCTTGCCGATGACGTCGGCCGCCTTGCAGCCGAACAATCGCTCGGCGGCGCTCGAGAACGATTGCATGTTGCCGAACTCGTCGATCACGATCATGGCCTCGGGAACGGTATCGAGAATCGACTGCAGATGGGCTTCGCGCGCCAGCGCGTTGCGCGTCATGATATTGGCGCGTTCGCGGTTCGACCGCAGCAACTCGCCGCCCCAGGCGGTTGCCGCGCCAATCAAGGCGAAGGCAATAGTGCTGACCACGACTGTCTGCGACGAGGTGTCGTGAGTTCCCAGCAGCAGTATCGTGCAGATCAGGCTGAGCCCTGTAGCGAGCAGACCGGGGCCGAGGCCGCCAAGGCCGGACGCCAGCAGAATCGGCGGCACGAAATACAGGAACACCGCATCGCTGTAGAGGTCGGGCGTCAGCAGAGTCCGGGCCGCCAAGGCTAGGACCACCACAATCGGGGCGACGCCATACCGCCAAATGCCGCTCTGCGGCTGGATGGAAAAATATCCAATCTTATCAAATGCTTCTGACATCAAGCCTCGCCGCATGGCGGCATCCGGCCGGCCGCTCGGGCCGGTACCCGGAGCCTCCGGGAAAACCCCTATGGAGATTATCTGAATTTTGGCCGGCGCGCGCGCGGCTTACCAATGTCGCATCCAAACCAGCGCCGGTGGGCGCCGTACACAGGATGGATGAGATGCACAGCCACCAGATGACCGCGCGGAACACCCAGGCCCACGTCGCAGCCACCATCGCGCGTCCCCAGGCCATGGGCGAAACGATCGAGTTGATGGGCGCGGTGATGCCGTTTGCCCGTAATGCGGAAGTCTACGGCGAAAACGAACCCGCCGAATATCTCTACAAGGTCGTCAGTGGCGCCGTACGAACCTACCGGGTCCTGAACGACGGCCGCCGGCAGATCGGCGCCTTCTACCTGCCGGGCGATGTGTTCGGCATCGAAGTGGGCGATCAGCACACCTTCTCGGCGGAGTCGATCGTTGACAGCAAGGTCATGCTGATCAAGCGGTCGTCGCTCCTTTCGCTGGCGTCCCGCAGCGTTGACGTTTCCCGTCAGCTCTGGACCATGGCCGCGGCCGAATTGCAGCGCACCCAGGATCACACCATGCTGTTGATCAAGACCGCGCAGGAGCGGGTGGCTGGCTTCCTGCTCGAAATGGCGAAGCGGGCGCCGCGCGCCAACACGGTCGAATTGCCGATGTCGCGCCAGGACATCGCGGACTATCTCGGCCTCACCATCGAAACCGTTTCGCGGACCCTGACCCAGCTGGAAAATTCGGCGGCGATCGAAGTGCCGACCTCGCGCCGTATCGTGCTGCGCAACCAGGCTGCGCTGAGCCGCCTGAACGGCTGATTTCAGGCAGACCGTTTCGTTCCCCCCGACTGCCCCGGCCCGATTGCCGGGGCTTTTCTTTGTGGACGCGATTGACCTCGATCAACATCGCATCCGTAAGCGCGGGTTGATATAATGCAACAATTCAAGGAGGCCAGCGATGAACGCCAGCGATGTCATGACCCGCGAAGTCGTTACGATCGGCCCGGATGCCACCGTCCTGCAAGCCGCGCGGTTGATGCTTCAGCATCGGATTAGCGGGCTGCCGGTGGTCGACGGCGAGGGCAATCTCGTCGGCGTCGTATCGGAAGGCGATTTCCTCCGCCGTCGCGAAACCAAAACCGAAAAGCGCCGCTCGCGCTGGCTTGAGTTCATCATGGGGCCGGGCAAGATCGCCGAAGAATATACCCACACGCACGGCAGCCGGGTCGACGAGGTCATGACCCGCGACGTGCAGACGGTCGATGAGGATGCCGCGCTCGAAGACATCATCGAGCTGATGGAGCGGTATCGCATCAAGCGTGTTCCGGTCATGTCGGGTGCCGCGTTGGTCGGCATCGTGACGCGGTCCAATCTGATGCGCGCCATGGTGAGCATCGCCCGCGTGGCGCCGGCGCCGCAATCGCCGAAGGATGACGACGCCATCCGCAGTCAGATCCTCGCCGAGCTGGAAAAGCAGAACTGGGCGCCGGGCGCTTCGCTCGACGTTGTGGTCCGCGACGGCGTGGTCGAATTGTTCGGTGTCATCACCGACGAGCGTCAGCGCGACGCCCTGAAGGTTGCCTGCGAAAACATCGCCGGCGTGCAAGCGGTGAAGGACCATCTGTGCTGGATCGACCCGACGTCCGGCGTGGCGCTCGACGCCTCCGACATCGCCGAGAAGCCGCGGCACTGAATACCCAAGGCTGGGCCTTTGACTTCGGTCAAAGCTCTATAGCAGCGAGGGGCGATAGTAATGGTGACCCCCGGCAATCGGCGGTCGCCCCATGAGACTGCATAACCGACGGAGGCACTCATGACGTTACGATCGCTTCTGCCGGTCGGCCGTGATAGGCTGACCGCATTGAAGACCGAGCCATTCTCCTCTCTGCACCGTGAGATCGACCGGTTGTTCGACGATTTCGCTCGTGGGTTCCCTTCGCTGACGAGCTTCGGCGCGGGCAATGGCGGTAAGCTGATGCCGAGCATCGACGTTGTCGAAACCGACAAGGACATCGAGATCACGGCCGAACTCCCGGGCCTCGAAGAGAAGGATGTCCAGATCAACGTTGCCGACAACCTGCTGACCATTCGCGGCGAGAAAAAAGCTGAGAAGGAAGAGAAGGACAAGAACTACCGCATCGTCGAGCGCAGCTACGGCGCCTTCGAACGGACGCTCGAGTTGCCGTCCGGAGTCGATGCCAATGCGATCAAGGCCAGCATCGCCAAGGGCGTGCTGAAGGTGACGGTGCCGAAGCCGGCGCCGAAGCAAGCCAGGAAAATTGAGGTCAAGTCCGCGTCCTGATCGTCGCGGATTTCGCCCAAACCGGCGCGCCGCTGTTGCTGCGGCGCGTATCTTTTTGTCGTTATCCGGTCCCGGCCTGGCATTCAAATTTTCCGGTATCGGTTTGACATGCCTCAACGGCACCCACAGGTAGTTCGCCATGATTTGCTCCCGTGACGGTTCGCGCGGGAGGAAACAATGTCGGCTCAGCCAGCCCCAGCTAGTCCGTTGCCTAATGCGCCTGTCGCAGGCGGCGCGAAAGCCAGCAACTGGTTCGCGTCGAACTGGGGTTTGATCGCCGCGGTCGCGGCCATGATCGTCGTGCTCATGCTGCCGACGCCGGCGGGACTACCGGTGGCCGGTCATCGCATGCTGGCGATCCTGCTGTTCGCCGTCATCGTCTGGATGACCGAGGCGATCGACTATGCAGTGTCGGCCATCGTTATCGCCACGCTGATGGCGTTTCTGCTCGGGCTCGCGCCCAGCGTCGCCGATCCGAAAGTGCTGCTCGGCACCAGCCGCGCGCTGTCGCTGGCCTTTGGCGGCTTCGCCAACACCGCGCTGGTGCTGGTCGCGTCGGCCCTGTTTCTCGCCGCCGCGATGACTGTGACCGGGCTCTACAAGCGCATTGCGCTCAGCATCTTGTCGCGCGTCGGTACCAAGACCAATCACGTCGTCATCGGCACTATTCTGGTCGGCTTTGTCATCGCCCTGATGGTGCCATCGACCACGGCGCGCGTCGCGTGTCTGGTGCCGATTACGCTCGGCATCATCGCCGCCTTCGGCGTCAACAAGCGCAGTGCATTTGCCAGCATGCTGATGATCACTACGGTACAGACTGCCAGCATCTGGAACGTCGGCATCAAGACCGCGGCGGCGCAGAACATGGTCGCGATCGGCTTCATCGAGAAAGCGTTCGGCCAGACCATTACCTGGCTCGAGTGGCTGATCGCGGCGGGACCTTTCGCCATTCTGATGTGCATCGCGCTCTATTTTGTCATGACCCGCATGATGCCGCCGGAGGTGGCGGAAGTGCCTGGCGGTCGTGAAGGTATCCGCCAGTCGCTGGCGGCGCTGGGGCCGATGACGGCCGCTGAACTCAAGCTGCTGCTGATCACCGTGACCCTGATCTGCTTCTGGGCGACCGAAGGCGTGCTCCATCGGTTCGACACCAGCACCACCACCATCACCGCGGTGGCGCTAATGTTCCTGCCCGGACTCGGCATTCTGACCTGGAAAGAGGCGCAGCCCCGGATTCCGTGGGGCACCGTGATTCTGTTCGGCGTCGGTATCAGTCTCGGCACCGCGCTGCTGCAAACCAAGGCGGCGACGTGGCTCGCCGACATCGTCGTCCTCGAATTCGGTCTCAAGAACGCGACCGCACTGTTCATCCTCGGTGTGATGAGCCTGTTCCTGATCGTGATTCATCTTGGCTTTGCCAGCGCCACCGCACTGGCCGCCGCCATGATCCCAATCATCATCGCGGTACTGACAAGCGTGGCGACGCCAGGCATCAACATGATCGGCATGACCATGGTGCTGCAGTTCGTCGTCAGCTTCGGCTTCATCCTGGTGGTCAATGCACCGCAGAACATGGTGGCCTACGGAACCGACACCTTTACCGCTCGCGATTTCGTGCGCACAGGTCTGGTATTGACCATCATCGCTTTGGCTCTGGTGATGCTACTCGGCGCTACCTACTGGCGCTGGCTCGGTTACGTCTGAGGCGGGGCGGCTTAACAAGGAGGAAAGTGCCATGAAGAGGCGTCTCACATTCGCGACCGCCTTAGTGATCGGAAGTCTCGCGGCCGGGCCTGCGCTGACTCAGCCTGCCGGCCCCGGTGGTGCCGGTTACGGCTGGGGGCCTGACATGATGATGGGGCCCGGCATGATGGGAAGCGGCATGATGGGCCGGGGTCCAGGTCGCGGCATGGGCTGGATGTGTTCACCGCAAGGCGCCGGTCTTGCCGAATGGCGCAAGCAGCGTATCGAGGAGTTGGTGAAGCCGACCGAGAGCCAGCGCAAGGCACTCGACGAACTTCACGCCGCGTCCACCAAGGCAGCCGCATCCGTCGCCGCCGCCTGTCCGAGCGAGTTTCCGGCGAGCGCGCCGGCGCGGCTCGAGGTGATGGAGAAGCGGATGGAAGCGATGCTCAGCGCGATCAAGACGGTACGCCCGGCCTTCGACGCCTTCTACGCGACGCTGACCGACGAACAGAAAGCGCGCCTCAATTCGGCCGGTCCGCGCCGCTGGGGCTGGCACGGCTGGCGCAACTGATCGCAGTCACAACGCCGAAAAAAAAGCCCCGACCGAGGCCGGGGCTTGTAGTCACATCGGGTGGGGAGGACGCCCCGCTCGATCTCGGAATTTGCGACTCTCAGAACTTGTAAGACACACCGGCGCCGATCAGCCACGGGTCGAGATTGACCTTGCCGGTGAGCGCGCCGGCGGTGCTGTCGCCGTCCCAACTCGGCCGCAGCCAGAGCTTCTTGACGTCGGCGTTGATGCCCCAGTGCTTGTCGATCATGTAATCGAAGCCGATCTGCAGCGCCGGCGACCAGCTGTTGTGCAGATGGCTGCGGGTGACGATGACGCCCGCGCCGTTCGCCGTATTGCCGGCGGTCTGGCTGAAGAACACGGTGTAGTTCACGCCGGCGCCGATATAGGGCTTGAAGGCGCCGAAGTCGGTGAAGTGATATTGCAGCGTCAGTGTCGGCGGCAGCAGCCAGGCCTTGCCGACATCGAGGCCGTTGGTGGTGGCGGCGCCTGTGCCGGTCACGTGATGCTTGGTGACGCCGAGGATGAGTTCGGCTGCGATGTTGCGGGTGAAGAAGTAGGTGATGTCGAGTTCCGGCACGATAGAATCGGTCGTGGTCAGTCCCGATCCGACGACCTGATCGACATGGCCCGAGTTGCGCGTCACGACGCCCAGCCCGCGCAAGCGAATCATCCACGGATTGAAAGCTTCGGCCGGCGGCGCGGCCTTAAAGACCGGCTTGGCGGCCACATCGGCCGCCGTGGCCGGTGCTACAACATATCCGACAAACGCCGCGACGAGCGCCGGCGCAATCTTACGTAACGTCATTGATGACCCCTGACCCCAAGTTTCTCGCGGGGCGATGCCCCGATGGACTATGAATCGCTAGCACTCAAGCGATCATCGACCCCGGTAAAATTGATCAAGGTCAAACAAAATCCAGACCTGTGGTTGGTGTGCATCAACGTCACAGGTTTCGCGATGCGATACCGCCGAACGGGAGCGGTTGGGTTTGCCCCTGTGCACGGCATACCGTGGCGTGGACCGGAGAGGGCAGCTCCCGGCGCAAGTTCTGATGCTCCCTGTTGATCGGTGCCTGCGAGGCCGGGGATCGCATCGCCCGGGAATTCCGACACTCCACAGTTTGACATTCATCAAGGCTACCGGCCTGCGGCTACCGGATAGTCCGGCGCGGCCAGCATTTCCTCCGGCCGGTGATTGAACGGAACCTCCATCATGGCGAACGCGCTCGCTCCCCAGAAAAACATGACGATCGGCGAAGGCGGCCTGGCGCTGACATTTGCGGCCATGGCGCTGCTGTGCATCGTGATCGCGGCCAAGGCCCACACGCCTGAATACGCATTCCACGCCTACCTCTTCACGGCCGCGAGCATCGCGGCGGTCTTTGCCATTGCGAATCGGTACTTCAACCGTCCGGCCGAAAGGCCCGCGTTGGTCACCGCCGATGGCCGGCCAAATTACAATATGGGGCCTGTGAAATTCGGCGTCATCGCCGCCGTGGTCTGGGGTATTGCCGGCTTTCTGGTCGGCGTCATCATCGCGCTGCAGCTCGCTTATCCGGCTCTCAATCTCGATCTGCCGTGGACCAGCTTCGGCCGCTTGCGCCCGCTGCACACCTCGGCCGTGATTTTCGCCTTCGGCGGCAACGTCCTTATTGCTTCGTCGTACTATGTCGTGCAGCGCACCTGCCGCGCCCGGCTCGCGGGCGATCTGGCGCCGTGGTTCGTCGTGCTGGGCTACAACTTCTTCATCGTCATCGCCGGTACCGGCTATCTGCTCGGCATCACGCAGTCGAAGGAATACGCCGAACCCGAGTGGTACTCCGACCTTTGGCTGACCGTGGTCTGGGTCGTGTATCTGCTGGTGTTCCTCGGCACGATCTGGCGGCGCAAGGAGCCGCACATCTACGTCGCCAACTGGTTCTATCTCGCCTTCATCGTCACCATCGCGGTGCTGCATCTCGGCAATAACGCTACCGTTCCGGTTTCGCTGTTCTCGCCGAAGTCCTACATCCTCTGGTCCGGCGTGCAGGACGCCATGGTGCAGTGGTGGTACGGCCATAACGCGGTCGGCTTCTTCCTGACCGCCGGCTTCCTCGCCATCATGTACTACTTCATCCCGAAGCGGGCCGATCGACCGGTCTATTCCTATCGGCTGTCGATCATCCACTTCTGGGCGCTGATCTTCCTCTACATCTGGGCCGGTCCGCACCATCTGCACTACACGGCGCTGCCGGACTGGGCGCAGACCCTCGGCATGACGTTCTCGATCATGCTGTGGATGCCCTCCTGGGGCGGCATGATCAACGGCATCATGACGCTGTCGGGCGCCTGGGACAAACTGCGCACCGACCCGGTGCTGCGCATGATGGTGGTGTCGGTCGCCTTCTACGGCATGTCGACCTTCGAAGGTCCAATGATGTCGGTGAAGGTCGTCAACTCGCTGTCGCTCTACACCGACTGGACCATCGGCCACGTCCACTCCGGCGCGCTCGGCTGGGTCGCCTACATCTCCTTCGGCGCCATCTACTGCCTCGTGCCGTGGCTGTGGAACCGTCGGCTGTACTCGCTCAAGCTCGTCAACTGGCACTTCTGGATCTCGACCATCGGCATCGTGCTCTACATCACCGCGATGTGGGTGTCGGGCATCCTGCAGGGTCTGATGTGGCGCGCCTACACCTCGCTCGGCTTCCTCGAATACTCCTTCGTCGAAACGGTCGAGGCCATGCATCCCTTCTATGTGATCCGTGCTCTCGGCGGAATCCTGTTCCTCTCCGGCGCGCTGATCATGGTGTTCAATCTCTGGAAGACGGTGAAATCCGAGGCTGTTGCCGGAGAAGCCGAAATCCGACTGCAGCCTGCCGAATAAACGGGGACGACAATGTCACTCTGGCAAAAACACGCCATCTTCGAGAAGAACTCCATCGTCCTCCTCATCGGCATTCTTGTTGTCATCGCCGTGGGCGGCCTCGTCGAGATCGTGCCGCTGTTCTATCTCAAGAACACGATCGAGAAGGTCGCGGGCGTGCGCCCCTACACGCCGCTTGAGCTCGCCGGCCGCAACATCTACGTCCGCGAGGGATGCTATCTTTGTCACTCGCAGATGATCCGGCCGCTGCGTGACGAGGTCGAACGCTACGGCCACTACTCGCTTGCGGCCGAGAGCATGTATGACCGCCCGTTCCAGTGGGGTTCGAAGCGTACCGGGCCTGATCTCGCCCGCGTCGGCGGTAAATACTCCGACGACTGGCATCGCGACCATCTGGCCGAGCCGCGCTCGGTGGTGCCGGGCTCGGTGATGCCGGCCTACAGCTTCCTGGCCAAGACCGATCTCGACTACAGGCACATCGCTCAGGACATGAAGGTGCAGGCGCTGCTCGGCGTTCCGTATTCGACGGAGATGATAGAGAGTGCGACCAAGGATGTCGAAGTGCAGGCATCCGTCGACAACCCGGACGCTGGCGATCTCGTAAAGCGCTATCCCAAGGCGCTGGCCCGCGACTTCGACGGCAATCCGGCCCGCGTGACCGAAGCCGATGCTTTGATTGCGTATCTGCAGATGCTCGGGACGTCGGTCGACTTCAAGATGTACGACGACAAAGCCAATATCCGGTGACCGTCAAGGTGAACTGACATGGATCCGACCTACAAAGCCGCCGCCGAGTTCGCCCAGACCTGGGGACTCATCTACTTCACCGTGATCTTTCTGGCCGTGGTCGTCTACGCCTTCTGGCCATCGCGAAAGAAGCAATTCGACGAAGCAGCGCGCATTCCGCTGCGGGAGGACTGAGCCGTGGCTGAGGAACACAGACAAATCGATCCCGTGACCGGAACCGCGACCACCGGTCATGAATGGGACGGCATCCAGGAGCTCAACACGCCGCTGCCGCGCTGGTGGCTGTGGCTGTTCTATCTCACCATCATCTGGTCGGTCGGCTACTGGGTTGTCTATCCGGCCTGGCCGCTGGTGACGGACGCCACCAAGGGCGTGTTCGGCTACAACTCGCGCGCCGCGATCGTCGAGGACATCAAGGAACTGCACGCGATGCGCGGGCCGATGATGCAGCAACTGGCCTCCGCCTCGACCGCCGAAATCGCCGCCAGCCCGCAACTGATCGACTTCGCGCGGGCGCAGGGCCGCGTGGCCTTTGCCGACAACTGCGCGCCGTGCCCCGGCGCCGGCGGTGGCGGCGCCCAGGGCTATCCCAACCTCAATGACGACGATTGGCTATGGGGCGGCAAGCTCGCGGATATCGAACACACCATCCGCTTCGGCATCCGCGGCGGTCACGACAGTGGCCACCAGGGCAACATGCCGCCGTTCAAGGACGTATTGAAGCCGGCCGAGATGTCTTCCGTGGCCGACTACGTGCGTTCGCTGTCGGGCCTGCCGACCGAAGCCGGCGTCGATCTCAAGGCAGGCCAGAAGGTCTACGCCGATAACTGCGCGGTCTGTCACGGCGACGCCGGCAAGGGGAACCGCGAAGTCGGCGCCCCGAACCTGACCGACGGAATTTGGCTCTACGGCTCCGACAAGGCGACCATCGTGCAGGGCCTCCAGCAGGGCCGCGGTGGCGTCATGCCAGTCTGGGAAGGCCGTCTCTCCGAGCCGGTCATCAAGGCGCTGGCCGTCTATGTCTACGGGTTCGGTGGCGGCGAGAAGTAGCCGGTCACCGACGACCGTAAGAATCTGATAAATAACGGAAATCCCGGCCGCGCGGCGGGGATTTTTGCTTGAGGCAGATCAAGGTGCGGGGCTACGCCCCGACCTAGATTTCGGCCGGTAATTCCGGCGGAACGAACATGACACAACTCGAAGAACTGGTGCGGCAATCCGAGGTCAAGGCCGCGGCTGCTCCGCCGCCCCCGCCGCCGGGGGATGACCAGATCGACGACGTTCCGCTCTACGCCGCGCGCCGCAATATCTATCCTCAGAGCGTCCATGGCACCTTCCGCCGCATCAAGTGGGCTGTGCTGCTCGTCACCTTGGGCATCTACTACCTGCTGCCCTTCGTGCGCTGGGATCGCGGGCCGAACGCGCCGTCGCAGGCGGTGCTGGTCGACTTCCCGAACCGCCGCTTCTATTTCTTCTTCATCGAGTTGTGGCCGCAGGAGGTCTATTACCTCACCGGCCTTCTGATCCTCGCTGCAATCGGCCTGTTCCTGATGAACGCGCTCGCCGGCCGGGTGTGGTGCGGCTACCTGTGCCCGCAGACGGTGTGGACCGATCTCTATATGGCGATCGAGCGCCTCACCGAAGGCGACCGCCGCGAGCACATGAAGCGCGAGTCGCAACCGTGGACGGTCGAGACCTATGCGCGCAAGGCCGCCAAGCACTTCCTCTGGCTGATGGTGGCGTGGTGGACCGGCGGCGCCTGGGTTCTCTATTTCGCCGACGCGCCAACCCTGGTGAAGGATCTTGCGACCGGCAACGCTCCCTTCGTCGCCTATGCCTGGATCGGCATCCTCACCTTCACGACCTATGCGCTTGCCGGCTATTTGCGCGAGCAGGTCTGCCTCTATAGTGCCCGTGGCCGCGCATCCAGGCGGCGCTGACCGACGAATATGCGTTGAACGTCACCTACCGCTACGACCGCGGCGAGCCGCGCATGTC
>JAEZEY010000499.1 GCA_023432845.1 Pseudomonadota bacterium | reverse complement strand
CGCGCCCGTGACGTTGAGCTCGTAGGCGATGCCTTCCATGCCGTAATCGGCCTGGGCAATGGTCGTCGACGAGAAGGTGTTGGTCGAGACGATGTCGGCGCCGGCCTTGAAGTACTTGTAGTGGATGTCGCGGATGGCGCGCGGCCGCGACAGATTCAGGAGGTCGTTATTGCCGCGCACCTCGCGGTTCCAGGCATCGAAGCGCGCGCCGCGATAGCCCTCCTCGTCGAGCTTGAGCGCCTGGATCATGGTGCCCATGGCGCCGTCGAGCACGAGTATGCGCTCGCGCATGGCGGCGGCGAGAAGAGAGCGGGTGGTGAGCTTGGACTCGGTCACGTCACATGACTCCAGAATTTCAGGCTGCCTGTTGGACTTGCGGCCGCAAACCCAACAAATGGCAGATCGCGTAAACGAGATCGGCGCGGTTCATCGTGTAGAAGTGGAACGAGGTGATGCCGCGATCGAGCAGGTCGATGGCCTGCTCGGCCGCCACCGCCGCGGCGATGAGCTTGCGCGTCGCCGGATCGTGATCGAGCCCGGCAAAGCGTTCGGCCAGCCAGTTCGGCACGCTCGCGCCGGCGCGCGTCGCAAAGTTCTTGGCCGCGCCGAAATTCTGCACCGGCAGGATGCCGGGCACGATCGGGATGTCGATGCCGCGCGCGCGAACGCGGTCGAGATAACGGAAATACAGGTCGTTCTCGAAGAAGAACTGCGTGATCGCCCGCGTTGCGCCGTTGTCGACCTTGCGCTTGAGCATGTCGATATCGGCTTCCAGCGTCGGCGAATCCGGATGCCGCTCCGGATAGGCCGAGACAGAGACCTCGAAGTCCGGCGCGATGCGCTTGATGCCTGCGACCAGAGCCGCGGCATTCTCATAGCCGCCCGGATGCGGCGTATATTTCTCGCCCGCGCCGGTGATCGGATCGCCGCGCAGCGCCACGAGATGGCGCACGCCGGCGTCGTGATAATTGCGCACGATGGCGTCGATATCCTCGCGCGTCGCGGCGACGCAGGTCAGGTGCGCCGCCGGAGTGAGCGCGGTCTCGGTCAGGATGCGCCTGACGGTGGCGTGGGTGCGCTCGCGGGTCGAGCCGCCGGCGCCGTACGTCACGGAAACGAACTGCGGATTGAGCGGCGCGAGGCGCGTCACCGCGTCCCACAACGTCCTCTCCATCGCCTCGTCCTTGGGCGGGAAGAACTCGAAGGAGACGTCGATGCGTTCATGACCGGGGGGCATGAATCGGGACGGACGCAACTGACTGATCATCACGCCACCTCTCGCTTCGCCGGCTGCGCCATCAGCGCGCGGACATCGCGCGCCAGCCACAGCGACACGGCGATCTTGCCGTCGGAGCCCGGTTCGGGCTTGAGGCTTTTGTGCATCACCGGCTCGAGGCCGGACTGCGCCATCCATTGCGTCACCGTCTCCGGCGCGAAGCCGAGGCGACGATGCGCGAACTGCTCGCGCAGGAATTCCTGTTCGTGCGGCGCAAAGTCGACGACCAGCAGGCGGCCGCCGGGGCGGAGCACGCGCGCCGCTTCCTTGATGGCGCGGCCGCCGTCGTCGAGGAAGTGCAGCACCTGATGCAGAATGATGACGTCAAACGAGTCGTCGGCGAGCGGCAGATCGTAGAGATCGCCCTGGCGCACGCTGCAATTCTTCAGGCCGGCGCGCTCGAGCCGGTCGCGCGCCAGCAGCAGCATGTCGAGCGACAGATCGAGGCCGAGGCCGCGTTCGATCTGCGGCGCGAACAGTTCGAGCATACGGCCGGTGCCGGTGCCGAGGTCGAGCAGCGAGCGGAACGGCTTGTCACCGAGCGCCTTGATGATCGCAGCTTCCACCGCCTCGTCGGTGACGTGCAGCTTGCGGATGCGGTCCCAGTCGGCGGCGTGTTCGCGGAAGTAAGCCTGCGCCGCGGCGGCGCGGGCTTGGCGCACCGAGGTCAGCCGCTCTCGATCGCGAGCGATGGTCTGATCGGCGGGGTTGAGATGGTCGAGCAGCGAGCGCGCCACTTCGGCGGCGCCGCCGTGCTCGGCGAGACGGAAGAAGGCCCAGGTGCCTTCGCGAAAGCGCTCGATCAGCCCGGCCTCGACCAGCAACTTGAGATGCCGGGAAATACGGGGCTGCGACTGACGCAGAATGTCGGTCAGGTCGGACACGGTCAGTTCGGCCTCGGCCAGCAGGGCCAGCACGCGCAGGCGGGTCTCCTCGCCGGCGGCCTTGAGGACCGTGTTGAGCGGGTCGAACCCGAGCAGGGTTTGCGGTGTCTGCGGCATGCGTCCGGATCGGCTGGTTGCAATGGGCGGCGGCCCTCGGGGCACCTTCCCACCATATAAGGATATCTTTATACGGTTAAATGTGGCGCCGCAAGGGCCGCGGGCCGGTCCACAGGCTATGGTAAAGGCCAGCCTACCGATGGCTGGCCTGTTTCGACCGCGCCGCGAGCCCCGAGGATCAAACCATGGCGAATAACCCCGACTTCGGCGTCCGCGAGGGCGAAGTGACCGTCGATCTGCCCGCCGATTTCGACGCCGGGCTCTATTTCATTGGCCGCATCCGCACGCCCTGGAAGGAGCGCAAGGACTGCCCGAAGAATCCCCGCGAGTCCGATGCGGTCTGCACCGTCGAGCTCGAT
>JAEZEY010000204.1 GCA_023432845.1 Pseudomonadota bacterium | reverse complement strand
GGCAACGCACACTTCACCCGTTCCCTGACAACGCCTGTGCGGGCTGTCTGGGCTCAAAACGCGACCTCACGTCGGGTTTGGAAGCGCCGGCGGGAACTCTTTGGTACGCATCACCCACACCGTACTGCGACAAAGCTATATGGGACTCGTCGTCGCCGTCAACAACAGATAGTGGGTCGAGGTAACTAAATCCCTAAGTCTTGTGTCAGTTGCGTGAATGACGGGGAAAACGCACGGCGAAACAGGGGCCAGTATGACCCTCCAGCCACGAGCGGGAAGCCGGTTTTTTTCGGCCTCGGTGGCGGGTTTTTATGCCTAGGCTCGTGAAGCAAAAATGACGAAAAATGGGGCCTTGGTGACAACCCACAGCTTCTTTTCCGGGCCGGTCGGGGCGGGGATAACCGCGGGATAAACATCAGAAAACCGGCGCGGGAGTCGATGATTCTCATTTTGAGGTCAGGCCCTTAGCCTATGGGTGCGACAGGCTGACCAGCGGGAGAGGGGCACCCACCGCTGTGAATCGCGCGACGGGGGTAGTCCTTAAGGCCCTGCCAAGGAATCACCTCGGCGCAGACGCTATGATGGCCAAGAAAAGAAGGCGGACTCTTTAAGAGCCCGCCTTCTCATTTTCCCGGCACTGTCATCTCGTATCTAGCAGGAGTGCCCAAAGAACGGCGGCCCTGCTGAATTCGCGGGCACCATACCCCCGGAATCCGGGCCAAGGCAATGGCGCGCGGGTCGAGACACCGGTCAGTGCGTTTCCGCCGATTTCCGAGCGGCGGCGGCTTTGCGTCGTTTGCCGCCGTTGCTGCTGCGGTGTTGCGCGCCATTGTCCCCACGCGCGGTGAGGAAGGCGCTGTTGGCCTCCAGCACGAGATCGGCCCGCCATCGCGGCAGGGCCTCGGGGTGTTCGCGCTGCAGGAAGTCGATCAGTTGCTCGCGCACCTCGCAGCGCAGGGCGAAGGCCTTGCCCGCCGACGGCGCGCTGATCAGGCAGCGCAATTCCATCGTCTCTTCCCTGCAGTCGGTGACCTGGAGATTGACAACCTGGCCATCCCAGTTCGCTGACGCCTCGGCGATCTCCCTGAGCTTGTCGCGGATGGCGCCGACCGGTGCGCGATAATCGACATAGAGCATGGCGGCGCCGATCAGTGCCGAATTTTCACGAGTCCAGTTCTGAAAAGGATTCTCGATGAAATACGTCAGCGGCACGATCAGCCGCCGCCAGTCCCAGACTTTCACGACTACATAAGTCGAGGTGATCTCCTCGACGGTGCCCCATTCGCCCTCGACGATGACGGCGTCGTCGAGACGGATCGGCTGCGTCATGGCGAGTTGCACGCCGGCGAACAGGTTCGATAGCACCGGGCGCGCGGCGAGACCGGCGACTAGGCCGGCGACGCCCGCTGAGGCGAACAGGCTGACGCCGTATTGGCGAACGGGCTCGAAGGTCATCAGCGCGGCGCTGATCGTGAGGATGATGATCAGGACGTCGAGCGTGCGCAGCAGCACCCGCACCTGCGTGTAGTGTTTGCGCGCCAGCAGATTGTCTTCGGTATCGATGCGGAATTGCAGGAGATAAAGGTCGGCCGCGATCTTCAGCGCCGTTATCGCCGCCCAGCCGATCATCGCGATGACCGCGATCAGCATGAGCCTGCCGATCCATTCCGCCGTGTGCGAATCGAACGGCGCGACCGGGACCGCGATCGACAGCGCCAGAATGACCATCCCGAGGCGCGTGACGCCGCGCATCTGCTGAATGACGGTGACGGCGTAGGGGAAGCGCGGCGCGAGCGCCTTGCGCAGTAGCCGCCGCGCCGTCCGGTGCAGCGAATAGGCGATGGCGACGGCCAGCGCGACGATGACGATCGCCACCACCTGATCCGGAAGCCAGGCGAGCCAATGGGCGAGGCTGGCGAAGACCGATCTGAGCGAATCCATTTGCGCCGAAACTCCCGCGATTCTGCGTGAAAAATGTGATGAATGGCGCCCGTTGCGCGCTGGACACGGGCGTGCCGAGGTGTCACAACGCGCCGGTCTCGCAACGGAAATGCGCGTCGGCGATGAAAAGTTTCCTGCTGAAATTCTTCACTTGGTGGAATTCGTCCACCTTCGGCACCGATTTGTGGACCCGCCTTTATGGCGAGAAGGTCGGCACCGACGAGTTCGGCAACACCTATTACCGGACCAAAGGCGGCAAGATCGATCCGACGCTGAAGGTCGAGCGCCGCTGGGTGATCTATAGCGGCTATGCCGAGGCGAGCACCATTCCGCCGGGCTGGTACGGCTGGATGCACCACAACGTCGATGTTCCGCCGACTGAGCAGAACTACCAGCCGCGTGAATGGCAGAAGCCGCACCGGCCGAACCTGACCGGTACTCCGGGCGCTTACCGCCCGCAGGGCTCGACCCTCGCCGCGGGCCGCCGCCCGCAGGCAACCGGCGACTACAAGGCCTGGTCGCCGGAAGGCTGACTGGCGGAAGCCTGATCGGCATCATGGTAGAGAGCTGCGACGCGCAGGAGCTGTTCCAGACCGCCCTTCCGTCGCCGCATTCACCGTGTTAACCGGACCGTCAGCGCGCGCATACGAATTCAGGCGCGGCGCTGGCCACGAGAACCCCTGATCAAGCGACATTTATGGCCCGGGTCCGGCTTCCAGCGATAGCGATGATGGTGCTGCTCGGTGCGGGTCCTGCGCTCGCCCAGTTCACCGACATCTTCAGCGATCCACCGCCGCGCCCGCCGGGTTCCGTGCCGCGAGGGCAACCGCAGCAGGGGTCCCAAGGCCCTTACGTGCCGCCGGCGGATCTCGGCCGCGGACGGGACGTGCAGAGCGGCGTGACCGCTACGCAATCGGGCAACTGGGTCAATCCGGATCTGCCGCCGGCGCAGCCGCTGCCGGCGCCGATGAACTTGCCGCCATCAAGCCGCCCGGGCCGCGGCGGTATCCAGTCGGATGAACTGGCGCCACTGCCGGGCACGACGGGGCCGGGGGATCTAACACCCATGACACCTGTGGCACCGAGTGCACCTTCGGGCGAGCAGCCGCAGGACAACGCCGCGACGAATCCGGTGCAGACACTGCCCGGACTGCCGCCGGGCCAGCGCCAGCCGCGGGGCACGCCGGCCGATACGTCGCCGCAGCCCGGCGACGAGATCGTGGTCGAGCCGCCGCCGCAGCGCATCGCCAATCCGACGGCGGTGTTCAACGGCCTCGACAAGATCACCGGCCGCATCATTTCGTTCGATGTCGCGATCGACGAGACCGTGCAGTTCGGCGCGCTGCGCGTGACGCCGCGCGTGTGCTATTCGCGGCCGCCGACGGAAACGCCGAACACCGACGCATTCATCCAGGTGGAAGAAGTGACGCTGAATGGCGAAATCAAGCGCATCTTCTCCGGCTGGATGTTTGCGGCCAGCCCCGGTCTCAATGCGGTCGAGCATCCGACCTATGATGTGTGGTTGACCGACTGCAAAGGCGGTACCGGCCCGGAGGTCGCGGAAGCAGGCGAGGGCCAGCCGGGGCGTAAACCGGGCTCGGCTCCGGCGCAACCCACGCCGCAGCCGCAGGCACGCCCGACACTGCGCCAGCAGCAGCGCTGATCATTCCTCGAGGATGGCGAGCGCCTCGGCGCCGCTGACCGGACGGTCGACCGGCAATGCGTGGAAATCCGCCTGGCCGATCAGCGCCTCTTCGAGCAGCTTGTGATAGCGCTTCTTCGACACCTCGACGGCGCCAAAGGTGCGCAGGTGATCAGTTACGTATTGCGTATCGCAGAGCATGAAGCCGCCGGCTTTGAGCCGCGCGATCAGATGCACCAGCGCGATCTTGGACGCATCGCGCACGGTGTGAAACATGCTCTCGCCGAAATAAGCGCGGCCGAGCGAAACGCCGTAAAGCCCGCCCACCAGACGCACGCCGTCATAGACTTCGACAGTGTGGCAATGGCCGCGGTCGAAGAGGCCCCGATAGAGCTTGCGGATGCGGCTGTTGATCCAGGTGCGGTCGCGGTCACGCGCGGGCGCGGCGCAGCCGTCGATCACCGCATCGAAGTCGCGATCGACATGGACTGTAAGGGTGGTAGTGCGCACGGTGCGGGCCAACCGCGCCGGCACATGGAACCCGGACAACGGAATGATGCCGCGCCTTTCCGGCTCGATCCAGTACAGGGCCGGATCGTCAGCCGTCTCCGCCATCGGGAAAATGCCGCAGGCATAAGCCTTGAGCAGTACGTCCGGCGTTAATTCGAAAGGGGGATTGTCACGGCTGGCCATCATTTCATCTTAAACCGAAACATGAGCTTTCTAGAACTTTAAGACATTCCTTACCATCATCGGCTCAAATTTTAGTCAGCTTGAACATTTGGTTGCGGCTCGGCGTTGCCGTACAATCCGAAACCGCTCGCAAGCCGAGGACGTCATGGGTCGCGGACCGCAACCGACCAAAGTGCTGCTGGTGGAGGACGACGTCCTCATCAGCGCCATCGTCGCCGACGAATTGCGCGACTACGGCTTTGTCGTCCACGAGGCGAGCACGGGCGAACAAGCGATCAGGCTGCTTGAGAGCGATCCCGATATCGCCATTCTGTTCACCGATATCAACCTGCCCGGCGATCTCGAAGGCCGGGAAGTGGCAGTCCGCGCGCGGGCCATGCGGCCCGATCTGCCGATTGTCTACGCCTCGGGACGGTATGCAGCGTTCGGGCTGGACGGCATGGTCCCGCGCTCGCTGTTCGTGCCAAAGCCATACCGGCCCGCCGAAGTCTGCGCGCTCCTGGCACGGCTGACCGAGCCATCGCACTGAGCAGCCCGAATCAGGCCGCTGTCCTGGACTGGGATTCCGTCGACTGGGGTGTTGACGGGCCGCTCAGATCGAATGTGACCACGATGCGCGTGCCATGATGGCTGTGGTCCTGCTCGATATGGGCGCGGATCTTCTCCGCCATGGCGCGCACGATACGCTGGCCGAGCCCGGTCGATTTCGGACCACCTTTCGGCGCGATGCCCACTCCATCGTCCTCGACGACTAGAATGCCACGGTTCTCGCCTTCCTTGCGTAGCGTGACGCGAATCGCGCCCCTGCCGTCGGGATAAGCGTACTTCAGCGCGTTGGTGACGAGCTCGTTGACCATCATGCCGATCGCCACGGCGTGGTCGGGCGTCGCCACGATCGGTTCGGCGTGAAGCGACAGTTGCGCCAGCGCGCCGCCTTCGGCGGACCTGCGCAGGTCTTCAACCAGCGCTTCCAGGTAAAGGTCGATGGCGACCGCTTGCACGTCGTCCGAAGTGTAGAGACGGCGATGGACCTGCGCCACTGCCATGACGCGGCCGGTGGCGTCGCTCAGGGCTTCCTTGACCTCGGCGTTGCTCGCGGCGTTGGACTGGATGGTCAGCAGCGACGCGATAAGCTGCAGACTGTTGCCGACGCGATGATTGACCTCGCGCATCAACAGCGCACGCTCGGCCGCGAGCGCCTCGAAGCGGTCGCGCGCGGCGCGCACCTCGGCCTCCGCAGCTTCCTTGGCGCGGCGCGTGCGCATGGCGTCGACCGCGGCATTGAAGGCTGCCTTGAGCAGGAAGATGAATTCGCCCTGGACGTCCTTGACCACATAATCGAAGGCGCCGGCTTTCAGTACGGCGACCGCCATGCGTGAATCCTGCGCGCCGGTCACGACGATGACCGGCGGGTGATTGGGCATGGCGTTGATGCGCTCGGTCAGCTCGGCGCCCGACAGGCCCGGCATATAGAGATCGACGGCGACGATATCGAAGTCGGGGTGCTCGGCGAGCAGCCTGAGCCCGGCCTCACCGCCGCCGGCGGTCACGACCTCGATGCCGTCGCGGCCAAGGCTGCGCTTGACCAGCGCGCACAGGCCTTGATCGTCGTCGATATAGAGAACTTTGCGGGGCATGGTGCTTACTCGGGCGAGGGCACCTGGATGACCGAGAAGAACAGACCAAGCTGCCGGATGGCGTTGGCGAAATTCTCGTAGTTGACCGGCTTGGTGATGTAGACGTTGCAGCCGAGGTCGTAACAGCGCTGGATCTCGAGCGCGTCATCGGTCGTCGTCAGCACCACCACCGGCACACGCTTCATGTGTTCGTTCGACTTGATGCGGCCAAGGATTTCCACGCCGGTCATGTCGGGCAGGTTGAGGTCGAGCAGAACGAGCAGGGGCTTGCCCTTGCTGGCGAGGCCGGAGCCGTCGGGGCCGAACAGGTAATTGACGCCGTCGGTGCCGTTCCTGAACGGCGTGATCGGGTTGGTGACGCCGGCCCGGCGGATGTTCTTCTCGATCAGGCGCGCATGGCCTTCATCGTCCTCGATCATCACGATCTCGACCGGGCGTTCCGATGTCCGGCTGTTCATGCAGCGCTCCCTTTGTCCCCGGTCCAGTGCCGCGGCAGCGACACGGTGAAAGTGCTCCCCTTACCGGGTTCCGAAGTCAACCCCATCGTACCGCCCAATCGCCGCACCAGGGCGCGGACGTGGGCAAGGCCGATGCCTTCGCCCGGCCTGTCCTGCTTGCCGGCGCGGCGGAAGAGCTCAAAAACTCTCTGGAAGTCGGCCTTGTCGATGCCCCGACCGTTGTCCTGAACATCATAAATCGCATGTGTGGCGGTCAGGCGGCCGCGGATGTCGATGTGCAGTTTTTCGTCCTCGCGGCCATATTTAAGAGCATTATCAATAAGATTCCCAAAAATTTGCTGTGCCGCCAGCGCGTCGGTCTCAACTGACGGCAATTCCTCAACGCGCAAAGTCGCCTCAAGTTCCGCCGCCCGGTGGCTGACGGTCTCGACGAGGCCGCCGATCAGGGCGTTCATGTCCACCTGCTCCGGGCTGAACCGGCGGCGACCTTCGCGGGACAGGCGGAGCACCGCGTTGATCAGCCGGTCCATATTGGCAATCGAGCTCTTGATGAAGCCAATGGCCTCGTCGAAGTCGCGGCCAAGCTGCTGGGAGGCATCCTCTTCCGCGACCGCCTCGGTCTTGAGAGCGGCAACCTCGGCCCGGAGCTTCTCGAGCTCGGCGAAGATGTCCTGACGCAAGGCCTCCAGTTCGGAAGTGAAGCCCATGATGTTGACCAGGGGCGAGCGGAGGTCGTGGCTGACGATGTAGGCGAAGCGCTGGATTTCCTCATTGGCCTCGGTGAGGTCGGCGGTGCGGTGCTCGACGATGCGCTCGAGATTGGCGTTGGTGCCGGCGAGCTCCTGGCGGGCGATCTCGGCGCGGCGAAAATTGCGTTGCACCAGCAGGATCGACAGCATGCCGATCCCGACGATTAGTACCGCGCCGATGAGCGTGACTCCGAGCAGGAGATTATTGGTACGGCGCGAAGCTTGCGAGCGCACCTCGGCGAGTTTGCTCTCGGCCTCGCCGGCCTCGTCGACCACTTGACGGAGGTCAGTCATGATGCGGCGGCCGAGGCCTGCGCGCACCTCGCCTAGCGCTTCGGCTTGACGGCCGGCGCCGTTGAGTTCAATCACGCGGTGCAGCTCGCGGAATCTGTCTTCCACCAGATCTGCGATGCGATCGATCGTCGAAATTCGGGTGGCGCTCGCCTCGGAAAGGGTACGCAGCTCGTTGAGCGTTCGGTGCGTTTGCGGTTCGGCCTGGCGGAAGTCTTCGAGGTAGCTGATATCGTTGGTGAGAAGGTAGCCGCGCTGGCTGCTCTCGGCACGGCGGACGGTGAGCAGGATGCTGGACAGCTTGTCCTCGACGCTCAGCGTCACGGCCAGTTGGCGGCTATCGTCGGCCGCGCGTTCAACCAAGTAAGTCGTCGCGGCGCTGATGCCGATCAGTAGCAGGAAGCCAACGCCCAGCAGGAGCGTTTGCAGATTGAAAAAGCGCCAGCGGGGCAGGGCAAAATTCAACTAATCAAGTCTCCCCGTAGGCCCCCAGGCCGGGACCGATTCCCCCGTGGGACGTAAATTGTCTTTGCTCCAATCGGCAAAGACATAGCCCCGTTGCGCTGCGGTGGCGACGCAGGCCTCGCCTCCGGCCCCGAACGGAACTCGCAGGAACCCCAATTTGTTCCACCGACGTTGCGGGAGCCGCGGCCAAGCGCCATGCGGGCCTCTGTCACGAAGACAGCGGCTGGCTTTCCTCCATGCCACCCTGGGCCAGGAACTGCTCCAGCCAGTGGATATGATAGTCGCCGTTGATGATGTCGGTTTCGCGCACCAGAGCGCGGAACAGCGGCAGGGTGGTCTCAATGCCGTCGACCACGACCTCGTCGAGCGCGCGCTTGAGCCGCATCAGGGCCTCGGTGCGCGTCTTGCCATGGACGATGAGCTTGCCGACTAGCGAGTCGTAATAGGGTGGGATCGTGTAGCCTTGGTACACCGCGCTGTCGATACGCACGCCAAGGCCGCCGGGCGGATGATAGTGCAGGATCTTGCCGGGCGAGGGCCGGAATGACACCGGGTTTTCCGCATTGATGCGGCACTCGATGGCATGGCCGAGGAAGTTGACGTCGCTCTGCTTGATCGTCAGTTCGGCGCCCGCGGCAACGCGGATCTGCTCGAAGATCAGGTCGATGCCGGTGATCATTTCGGTCACCGGGTGCTCGACCTGGATGCGCGTGTTCATTTCGATGAAATAGAACTCGCCGTTCTCATACAGGAATTCGACGGTGCCGACGCCGAGATACTGGATCTCACGCATCGCCTTGGCGACGATCTCGCCGATCTTGTCGCGGGCGGCGACATTGAGCGCCGGCGAGGGGCTCTCCTCCAGCACCTTCTGATGCCGGCGCTGCAGCGAGCAGTCGCGCTCGCCCAGGTGGATGGCATTGCCCTTGCCGTCGCCGAGCACCTGGATTTCGATATGGCGCGGCTTGCCGAGGTATTTCTCGATGTAGACGGCGTCGCTGCCGAAATTGGCCTTGGCCTCCGAGCGCGCGGTGGACAGGGCGCTCGACAGTTCTTCCGGCGAGCGGGCGACGCGCATACCCTTGCCGCCGCCGCCGGCCGCCGCCTTGATCAGCACCGGAAAGCCGATCTCGCCGGCAACGCGGGTAGCTTCGACGTCGTCGGTGACGCCGCCGTCTGAACCGGGCACGACCGGGATGCCGAGGCGCTTGGCGGTGCGCTTGGCTTCGATCTTGTCACCCATCGTACGGATGTGCTCGGCCTTGGGGCCGATGAAATGCAAGCCGTGGTCGGCGAGGATTTCGGCAAAGCGCGCGTTCTCGGACAGGAAACCGTAGCCCGGATGCACAGCGTCGGCGCCGGTGATCTCGCAGGCGGCGAGAATGGCAGGGATGTTGAGGTAGGAGTCCTTGGCCGACGGCGGGCCGATGCAGACGCTCTCGTCTGCAAAGCGTACATGCATGGCGTCGGCATCGGCGGTGGAATGCACCGCGACGGTCTTGATGCCAAGTTCCTTGCAGGCGCGCAGCACGCGAAGCGCGATCTCGCCGCGATTGGCAATGAGGATTTTATCGAACATGGCGATTGCCCGGCGGCGTGAGAAGCGTCACTCGATAATGACCAGCGGCTCGCCGAACTCGACCGGCTGACCATCCTCGAACAGGATCTGCACCACCGTGCCGGCGCGCGGTGCCGGAATCTGGTTCATGGTCTTCATCGCTTCGATAATCAGCAGCGTCTCGCCGGCCTTCACCTTGGCGCCGACCTCGATATAGGGTCGGGCGCCCGGCTCCGGCGCCTGATAGGCGGTACCGACCATCGGGGATTTGACCACTCCGGGATGCTTGGCCGCGTCGATCGGCATGGAGACGGATTCGGTGATCGGCTGCGGCACGGCGGCCGGGGCGGCGCGTGGCGCCGGGGCGGCCGACACGGCAACGCTGCCGCGGGCGACGCGGATGCGCTGGCCGTCCTGCTCGATCTCGATTTCGGTGAGGCCGGTCTCGTCGAGCAGCTTCGACAGCTCCTGGATGAGTTCGCGGTCGACCAGAGGCGATTTCGGCGGTTTTGCCATTCAAACGGTTCCGAGTTGAAGCGCGGGCCCGGTGCGGTCCGGGGCCCATGCGCATAGCGGCATAGCGTATGAGTTCTTACGTTACAGTTGTTAACGTTCCAATTTAGCGTTCTTTGGCGCCGATCATGCCGGCGAGGCCTTCGATCGCCAGCGCGTAGCCCTGGATGCCGAAGCCGGCGAGCACGCCCCGCGCCACTTTCGACACATAGGAGTGGTGGCGGAAGCTTTCGCGCTGGTGGACATTGGTAATGTGGATTTCAATGACCGGCAGCTCGGTCAGGGTCAGCGCATCGAGAATGGCGACCGACGTATGGGTATAGGCCGCCGGATTGATGACGATGCCGGAAGCCTTGTTGATCCGGGCCTCCTGGATGAAGGTGACCAGTTCGCCCTCGATGTTGGATTGCCTGAACACCAAGTCGAGGCCGAAGCGCTTGCAGGTCGCGGCACACAGGGTCTCAACATCCTTGAGCGTGGCGGGGCCGTATTTGGCCGGTTCGCGGACGCCGAGCATGTTCAGGTTGGGTCCGTTGAGGACGTAAATGGTCTGGGCCATTGAGGATTCCGGCAGTTGTCGGCTGCGGCGCTGCCTCGGATTGTCGGTGCGAACCGGCCGGCAGGCTTTATAGGTGGCCGAGGCGGCGAGGGGAAGAGCGCGGCTCATCTCGCGGGGGATGAGGTAAATAACGGAAAAGAATAGGGAAATCAGGCTGCGGAGGCGAGTTGTCCCGTCGCCAGCGTTTCCATGGCAACCCAGTCGATGACCTGGCGGATGGCCGCGAGGCGCGGCCGGCCGGCGGCGGGCGCCGCCTTGAACAGGGCGAGCTGGCGGTCGCCGCTCGAGCCTTCGGCAACGATGCGGGCGAGGTGGGCGATCTCGGCGGCGCAGCCGAAAGCCTCGACGTCCGGCGCGATGAAGGGACGGATCTGGTCCAGCCACTGCCCGGCGCTGATCGGCTGGCGCGAGAACGGCTCGACGAAAGTGGCGGCAACGCCGTGACGCTGCGCATGCCACTTGTTCTCGGCGGTGATGGCGCGGCCCACGCGGTCGAAGCCGGCATTGACGTTGCGGTCGCGATCGAGCGCGCGCACCAGGCAGCGGAACAGCGCCGCGATGGCGACAGCATCGTCGAGCCGGGTGCAACTGTCGGCGATGCGCAGTTCGAGCGTCGGGTTCGCGACCGACGGCCGGATCGCCCACCAGATGTAGCTGGCGTCCGGGATGATGCCGGCGCCGACCAGCGCCGCGACATATTCGTCGTAGTCCTGATTGGTGCGGAACAACTCGGGCAGGCCGGTACGCGGCAATTCGTCATAAGCCGCGAGCCGATAGCCGGTGAGGCCGGTGAGATGGCCCTGCCAGAACGGCGACGACGTCGACAGCGCCAGCAGCAGCGGCAGATAGGGCGTGAGCCGCAGCATCAGATTGATGCGGGTGTCGAGATCCGGCACCGCGACATGAACGTGCAACCCGCACATCATGTTGCGCAGGCCGATCATCTGCAGGTCGTCCATGATGGCGCCGTACCGTTCTTTTCGCGTCGGTGTCATCTCCGGCCAGAACGCGAGCGGAAACGTGCCCATGGCGGCGATACCGAGACCGCGTTCCCGCGCGGCCTCACCCAGCGCCACGCGTAACCGCGCCAGATGGGCGCGAGCCTCGCCCATGGTTTCACACACCGGTGTCACGGTTTCGATTTGCGACTGCAGCATCTCGGTGGCGACGGCCTTGCCGAGCGATTGCTTCACGCGCGCGAGGAAACGCTTGTCGAGGCGGCGCACGGCGCGGCGCGTCGACGCATCAAAGACGAAGAATTCCTCTTCCAGTCCGATCGTATACATGCGCGCGACAACCCGTACCCGCGTTTCGGGTTCCTACGCATTCTAGACGTAAAAAACCGCCGGGCCAGCGGCCCGGCGGTCCTGTGCATAAGCAGAATGCCGCAGCGCACCGCGGCAGAATTCATAAGGTCGCCAAATCTAACAGGTCGCTTTGCCGCAACGCGCGTTGTTGACCTTTTCCTGAAGCGCCTCGAGGCCGACCGCGCCGATGACGATATCGTTGCCGATGACGTAGCTCGGCGTGCCGTTCATGCCGAGCGCTTCGGCGAGCTTGAAGCTCTCCTGCAAGGTCTCTCTCACTTCGGGGCTGGCCATGTCTTTTTCCAGTCGCGCCATGTCGGCGCCGGCGCCTTTGGCAGCGGCCATGGCATGCGCCTTGTCGGCCTGGCCGCGGCCGGTCATGAGCTTCTGATGAAAGTCGAGATACTTCTTGCCGGTCGGATCCTGCATGCGCACCGCGACCGCGACCTGCGCCGCCTCGACCGAGCCCGGCCCGAGCACCGGGAATTCCTTGAGCACGACTTTCAGTTTGGGATCCTTCGGCAGCGCCATCATGTCTTCCATGGCGCGTTTGCAGTAGCCGCAGTTGTAATCGAAAAATTCGACGACGGTGACGTCGCCCTTGGGGTTGCCGAGCGTGACCTGCCGCTTCGACGAGAAGATGGCGTCGGCGTGCTGCTTCACCGCTGCCTTGTGCTTCTCGGCCTCGGCGACCTGCGAGCGCTTTTCGAGCTCGGCCATGGCTTCCTGAAGGACTTCCGGATTAGCAATCAGATATTCGCGCACGATCTTGCCGATCTCGTCGCGCTGGGAGCCTGAGAATTCGGCGGCCGTCGCGGGCTGCGTCAGCGCGAGCGCGAACAGGCCCGCACAGGCAGCGAGGATGCGGCTAGCGGTTTTCATCGGAATGGGTCCTTGTCGGGGTTCAATTGCGGGCGTTGCGGGATTGCGGCTTGTCATTGGTGATGTCGTTGGCGCGCACCCAGGGCGGCGAGCCGACCGGCAGCCGCCCCTTGGCGCGAGCGGCGATCTGCCGAGCCGTTCTTAAGTCACCACGGTTAAGGGCAGCTTGCGCCGCGGCGAGGTCGGCGCGGCCGAGGTCACCCTTGCGGCCATAGGCCATGGCGAGCTGGTCATAGGCCTCCGGAATGGTGGGCTCGCGCGCCAGTGCCGAATTCAGAAGGCGGACGGCTTCCTCGGCGCTGGCCGTATTGTTCGAACCGATGAGCGCCTGCGCCAGCATCACCTGGATGAGGGGGGCATTGTTCGACAACTGCACCGCTCGGCGCAGCGGCGCCACCGCCTCGGCGCCGCGACCGGCTTCAAGCAAGGCCTGGCCCTTGAGCTCTTGGAAATAGGCGTTGCCCGGCTGCGCCTGGATGAGACCGTCGATCTGGGCGAGCGCATTGCGCAAGTCAGCATGGCGATAGGCTGCGATCGCCCGCGCATAGCGCGCCGGCATGCTCTGGTCGCTCATGGGGTAGCGCCGCGCCACCGTATCCGGCCGATCGAGGAAGCCCGACAGCTTGGCGCGCATCATGTCATGGCGCGCCTGCAGTGCCGGCGGATCCTTGACGGCGAAATAGGGGCTCTGCCGCGCCACCGCTTCCAGCGCCGCGACACGTTCCTGCGGCATCGGGTGAGTCTGCAGATAAGGGTCGACATAGCGCGAGTTGAAAAGCGCTTCGTTTGACAGCCGCTTGAACAGCTCAATCATGCCGCGCGCGGATTGGTGCGATGCGTTGAGGAATTTGACGCCGGCGTGGTCGGCTGCGTCCTCCTGCGTGCGCACATAAGCGAGGAGCGAGCGCTGGATCGCCGATTGCGGCGCCATGATCGCCGCGGCGCCAGCATTGCTGCCGCCGGCGACAGCTGCGCCGGCTCCTAACAGCAGCGCGATGATCGAGGCGGTCTGCGCGCGCGCCAGTTGCTCGCGCAGTTTCAGCAGATGACCGCCGGCGAGATGGCCGGTCTCGTGCGCGAAAACGCCGATGATCTCGTTCGGTGTCTTGGCGTCGAACAGCGCGCCGGCATTGATGAAGATGTGGCGGCCGTCCATCACGAAGGCGTTGAAGGCGCGGTTGTTGAGCACGACGACGCGGACATTCTGCTGGGCGAGGCCGGCGGCGCGCAGGATGGGCGTGGCGTAGTCACGCAGCAGGTTCTCGATCTCGGTGTCGCGGATGACCGACATGCCGCCCGAGCGCTGCTGCGCGGCGGCTGGCGAGGCTGCCGGGCCAATGCCGGCCAGCGCGACGGCGACGGCAGTGAGTACGCCGAAGGCCTGCCGGATGCGCCGGCCGGCGGCTGGCGCGAGCGAAGCGGTCCTGATAGGTAAGCCCGTCAATTCCATGCTCTTCTAAACGCTGGTGTTATTGCTGCTTCAGGGCGATTGGCGCGGAACTTAGGAGACCCGGGCGAACCGGGTCAATGTAAGCCGATTTGGTGCGGCGCCGCCGCGCTTTTGCGGTCTTCGGTGATCACGAAATGGCGATGCCGAACCCGCGAGTCACCGCGAATTCCGTTGATCCCAAGCAAGCCGCTGAATACGGCAGCAGCGGGGCGGATCAATGCCCCGACAGGACTTAAGACGATGCTCGACAAGGCGAAAAATCTCATTCTTCCATCCCGGCGCAGCGACGTGCCACCCTTCATCGTCATGGACGTGATGGCGGCGGCGGCGCAGGCGGAGGCGCAGGGGCGGCACGTCGTCCACATGGAAGTAGGCCAACCGTTCCAGCCGGCGCCGAAGACGGCGCTCGAGGCGGCGCGCGCGGCGCTTTCCGACCGCATCGCCTACACCGAGGCGCTCGGCATGCCGTCGCTGCGCGCGCGCATCGCGCGGCATTATAGCGACACCTACGGCCTCGATCTGGACCCGGCGCGGGTGGTGGTAACCACCGGCTCGTCCGGTGGTTTCATGCTGGCCTTCCTGTCGCTGTTCGAGGCGGGTGATCGGGTGGCGCTCGCCAATCCCGGCTATCCGCCGTACCGGCATATCCTCACGGCGCTCGGCTGCGAGCCGGTCCTGATCGAGACTTCGGCGGCGACGCGCTGGGTGATCTCGTCGGAGGCGCTGATCGCGGCGCACCGGCAAAAGCCGCTCGCCGGTTTGCTGATCGCCAGCCCGGCCAATCCGACCGGCACGATGATGGACCGCGAGCATCTGGCGCAGCTCATTGCTGCCGCCGAGGCCGAAGGCATCAAGGTGATCTCCGACGAGATCTATCACGGGCTCGATTACGCCTTCGCCGCCGAGACCGCGGCCAAGCTGTCCGATCACGCCGTGATCATCAATTCGTTCTCGAAATACTTTTGCATGACCGGCTGGCGCATCGGCTGGCTGGTGATGCCCGAGCCGCTGATGCGCTCGGTCGAGCGGTTGCAGCAGAACTTCGCCATCTCAGTGCCGGCCTTGTCGCAGATCGCGGCGGAAGCGGCCTTCGACGGCGCCGAGGAGATGGAAGCGGTCAAGCATGTCTATGAGGCAAACCGGCGCATCCTGGTCGAAGGTTTGCCGAAAGCGGGCCTCGACAAATTCCTGCCCGTCGATGGCGGGTTTTATCTGTATGCCGACGTGTCGCGCTTCTCCAATGATAGCCTCGACTTCGCCAAGCGCATGCTGAACGAGGCCAATGTCGCGGCGACGCCCGGCATCGACTTTGATCCGATCAACGGCCACAATTATCTGCGCTTCTGCTACGCTGGTTCGACGCCCGAGATGCACGAAGCGGTGACGCGGATCGGCGACTGGCTCAAGCGCTGATCGTTGTTATTGCATGGGGGCGATCGCCTCCAGGATGGCATGCGCCGCCGCGATGCGCGCCGGCGTCGGCATGTTGCGGTTCGACAGGATGACGACGCCGATCTTCATGGCCGGCACGAAGGCGGCATAGGCGCCGAAGCCGCGCGTTGAGCCGGTCTTGTTGAACAAGGTATCGCGGGTGGGCGCGCGCTGTGGATTGAGCGCGATGGCGGCATGCGGCCCGAACACCATGTTGTCGCTGTTGCCGGCAAGCAGGCGTTTCAGCGGGATCGGGTAGGGATATTGCTCCCAGCCGAGGCCCTGCACCAAGGGGCCGACCTTGAAGTAGCCGACATGGGTGCCTTCGATGGCGCGACGCATCGATGGCTCGAGTGTTTCCGGCTGCATGTTGAGCTCGAGATAGCGGATCATGTCTGCGGCCGAACTCTTGATGCCGTAGGCCGGGTCCGAGAACGGCGCCGAACCGGGCCGGACCGGCTGGTTGGCGCGGTCGTAGCCTTGCGCATGGTCGGCCATCGCCGCCTGCGGCACGCGGATGAAAGTCTTGGCAAGGCCGAGCTTGGGCAAAATCTCGGCTTCGATGAGATCCGCATAATCGCCCTTCATCGCCAGGGCGGCGACGTGGCCGAACAGCCCGATGCTGGGGTTCGAATAGCGTCGCTGCGTGCCCGGCGCGGCCGATGGCTTCCAATTCCGCAGGAAGGCAATCGCGTCGGCGTCGGATTTGATCTTGCTTGAAAACAGCAGCGGCAGGCCGCCCGCGGTATAGGTGCCGAGGTGAAGCAGGGTCGCCTTGTTGATCGCGGTGCCCTTGAGAGCCGGCATGTATTTGCCCGGGTGGTCGTCGAGTGACAGCCTGCCGATGGCCGCGCCGTAGGTGACGAGCGTCGCGGCGAAAGTCTTGCTGATCGAGCCGATCTCGAACAGCGTGTCCTTCGTCACCGGCGTTTGCGTCTCCTTCGTCACCGGCGTTTGCGTCTCCTTCGAGGCGAGACCATAGTTGAAGAAATACTGCTGGCCGCCGGCGGTCACGCCGACGGCGATGCCATGCACGTCATGCTGCGCGAGCAGCGGACGCACGGTGCGCTCGACGGTGGCGCTGAGTTTTTCAGGGGCCTCGGCGGCGCGAAGCGCGGCGGGCACCGAGGTAATTGTCATGACAGCCAATACGGCCGTCATTGTCGCGGCAAAATTCAAGGCGCTTTCCTCGTTCGTTTAACGCGAGGCGCGATCACGTCGCAGTATTGTGGCCGCAGCGCGACGCGTTAGCGGAGAACGAGGCGGGGCTCAGAACTCGACGTCGAGCTCGAC
The DNA here is from genome assembly GCA_023432845.1 of Pseudomonadota bacterium. Classification (GTDB taxonomy): domain Bacteria; phylum Pseudomonadota; class Alphaproteobacteria; order Rhizobiales; family Xanthobacteraceae; genus Pseudolabrys. Next base: position 6,565 of record JAEZEY010000204.1, on the reverse strand, counting down.
CACTTCGTCCGGTTCTGCGAGCGCGCCGTCGATCCATTCCTTCACCGCCGGCAGATCCATGATCGCCCGGCAATAGGCGGCGCAATCGGAATCGAGCTTCACGTCGTAGGTGATGAAGCGCGTCACCACCGGCGCGAACATGGCGTCGGCCATGGTCGGCGTGTCGCCGAACAGGAGCGGGCCTTTGCTCCTGGCGAGGCACTCGCGCCAGATCGAGATGACGCGCTCGATGTCGGCCTGCGCGCCGACCCAGACCTTGAAGCCAGGGTGGCGGGCTTTCAGGTTCATCGGCAGCGCGGAGCGCAAGTTGGTGAAGCCGGAATGCATCTCGCCGCAGATCGAGCGGCAATGCGCGCGGGCTTCGCGATCGACCGGGAGCAGGGTGCAGTTCGGTATATTCTCGCTGAGATATTCGGCGATTGCCAGCGTGTCCCAGATCTTGACGCCGTCATGGGTCAGTGCCGGAACCAGGAAGGAGGGCGATAGCAGCAACAGTTCGGCGCGGGTCGAGGGATCGTCGCTGGCGACCGGCTGCTCGTCGAATTCGAGCCCGGCGAATTTGCACAACAACCAGCCGCGCATCGACCACGAACCGTAGTTCTTGCTGGCGATGGTGAGGGTGGCTTTCGCAGGGGCGAACGAATCCATGGGAATACGATGTCCTCATCGATAGGCAGCCCGGCGACGGCAGCTTAGACGAAAGTGCAGGGAAATCAATTGTTTCCGCGCTGATCTGAAGCCCGTAAGCGAGAATTGTCCCCATGGCGGCTGGTCGGACTCAGTCCGTCCTTGCCAAGAAACATCTCGCAGCGCAGCATCAAATCAATTAGCGTTGATACATGAGGGCTCGCCGGGGTCCTCCGGGGATTGGATGCTCTATCAAACCTACCAGGCGCATTCGGATTTCTTCAATCCGCTGCGCAAATTTGCCGCCATGGCCGCCGGCTCCGTCGGGACGCACCTCAACGGCGCGCCACGGCCGTCGTTCTGGGGCAATCTCGGCGCCGGCTATGAACTGATCGCGCGCGCCACATTGACTCATACGCGGCCGAGTTACGGCATCGACAGCGTCACCGTCGGTCATCAGGAGGTCGCGGTCACCGAAGAAGCCGCCGATGTAACGCCATTCGGCACGCTGCTGCATTTCAGGAAAGACATCGACCAGGCGCAGCCGCGCGTCCTGATCATCGCGCCGCTGTCCGGCCATTTCGCGACTTTGTTGCGAGCCACCGTGCGCACCATGCTGTCCGAGCACGACGTCTATATTACCGACTGGCACAACGCCCGTGATGTGCCGTTGTCGGCCGGCCGGTTCGGTTTCGAAGACTACACCGCCCATCTGATCCGCTTTCTCGAGAAGATCGGGCCGGGCGCGCACATGGTGGCGGTATGTCAGCCCTGCGTGTCGGCGCTGGTGGCGGCGAGCGTTATGGCGCAGGGCAATCACCCGGCGCAGCCTCGCTCGATGACGCTGATGGCCGGGCCGATCGATACCCGCATCCAGCCGACCAAGGTCAACGACTTGGCCAAGGGCAAGTCCATTGGCTGGTTCGAAAAGAACATGATCGCCACCGTGCCGTCGCGCTATGCCGGCGCGGGCAGGCGGGTCTATCCGGGCTTCGTCCAGTTAATGGCCTTCATGTCGATGAACATGGACCGGCACGTCAAGGCGCACCGCGATCTTTACGAGAACATCGCCAAGGGCAATGTCGAGAAGGCCGAGCAGACCAAGGCGTTCTACGACGAATATTTCGCCGTGCTCGATCTCGCCGCCGAGTTCTATCTTGAGACCGTACAACTGGTGTTCCAGGAGCATACGCTGCCGCTCGGTCAGTTGACCTATCAGGGCCAGAAGGTGGAGCCGGCGGCGATCAAACGCACCATGCTATTCACGGTGGAGGGCGAGCGCGATGACATCTGCGCTGTCGGCCAGACGCTCGCGGCGCACGATCTCTGCACCTCGTTGCGCCCATATCGCAAGCGCCACCACATGCAGGCGGGCGTCGGACACTACGGCGTATTCTCCGGCAAGAGTTGGCAGAACCAGATCTATCCGCAGGTCAAGAACGTCATCCTGCAGAGCGACTGACGTCCGCTTCAGCGCACGCCGAGGAGCCGCTGGAACAGCGTACCGCCAAGGAAGCGCGAGAACACGATGAAGTACAGGATGACGATTCCGAACAGCGCGAAAGCGAGCATTCCCTGAAGCTCGAAGCCCCCTTCGGTGGTGCCGCCGCTGAAGCGGGCAACCACATAGCCGCCGACGATGAAGATGAAGAAGAAATCGAGGATCGCCGCAAAGACCTTGCGGGCGGTCGACACCTGTTTGACCGGCGTAACTTCGGGCTGTGTCATGGTGATGGTTCTGCGTATGAAATGATTGCGACGCCGCTATTTCTCGGATGCCGGTCTCACCCTGACGTTGATGGAAAGCGGCTTCCACTCTTGTTCAGAGACGAGAAAGTCGAGTTCATAATGGACGCGACTCGGCTGCGTGTCGAAATAGCCGCGCAATTGCAGGACGCCGCGGTCGTCGATCTTCGTCGGCGTCGCGGCGACGGGCGTCTTGATGGCAATGACAGACAGATCGGTCTGCTTCTCGGCGAAGGTGCGGAAGCCCTGTTTCAGCTTGTCGGGGCTGAACTGCGTGCGGAACGGCTTGGCCAGCTTGGCGTGGAGAACGGCGTAATTGCCGGTGATGTTGGCGTCGTTGAGCGTCAGCAGGCAGGTCTTGATCAGTTTTTCCTGCACCGCCTCGCTCGGCATTGCCGGTTCGGCCGTGGCAGCGCCGGCCCCGGAGCAGGGCACCGAACAAAGCGATGATGATACGGGTACGCATTTGTCCCTCCGCGTCACGGACGTGTCAGGGTGAGCAGGATGCAACAACGCATTGGTTCAGCTTTGCGCTAGATCAATCGGTTCGCTAGAACAGTACCCACCAATACCATTCTGCAGCCCAGTCAGACTTTCCGATTCATGACAGCAGCCATCCGAAGCGAAGCGCCACGCCACAGCATCTACGAAGACGCGCTGGCGATCATCACTGGCACCTTGTTCATTTCGTTTGCGCTGGCGTTGTTCAAACTAGCCGAGCTGCTGACTGGCAGTACGGCCGGCCTGGCATTTCTGGTGTTCTATACGACCGGGCTGCCGTTCGGCGCGGTGTTCTTCGTCATCAATTTGCCGTTCTATATCCTCGCCTTTCTGCGCATGGGCTGGCGCTTCACGATCAAGACCTTCGTCGCCGTGGCGCTGACCTCGGTGCTGACCGAGTTGCACACGCGCTTCATCCATGTCGGTGAGGTCAATCCGTTCTATGCCGCTGTCTTCGGCGGGCTGTTGATGGGCGTCGGTTTCATTGTGCTGTTCCGTCATCAGGCGAGCCTCGGCGGCGTTAACATCCTTGCGCTCTATATGCAGGACCGTTACGGGATTCGCGCCGGCAAATTTCAGCTGGCCGTTGATCTTACCGTGCTCGCTGCGTCATTCTTTATTGTCAGTCCGCTCGCCTTGCTGGCCTCTGTGATTGGCGCATCCGTGCTCAACATGGTCATATGGATCAACCACCGGCACGACCGCTACATTGCCTGGTCGGCGCCGTAGGCCTTCCATGAAAAAGCCCGCCAATCGCGAGACGGGCGGGCTTTTCGTTGGTTAGCGTAGACATCAGGCGATGCCGAGCAGCATCAGTACGATGATGAGGCTGATCGGAACGCCGAGGAGCCACAACAGAATTGGCATTAGCTTTCCTCCTTTCGGGTTGGGTTATTCGGCGGGCGCGGTGCGCACGCGGCCGCGCGCATCGGTCCACCATTCGCGGTTGCGAAGGCTGCCGCCTTCGATGGCCGCCAGTGACGCGGCCAGCGCGCCGGCGAGCAGGGCGAAGGCCAGCCAGAACGCCGCTGCGGCAGAGGACTTGCGCGCCTCGTCGGCCGTGGCCTGCGCCTGTGTGATGATCTGGTCGACCCGCTGACGGGCTTGCGCTTCCGGCATGCCGGTGCGGGCCACGACGAGCTGCGCCAGATAGGTACGGTCGGGATCGGTGACGCTGCCTCCCCGGACCATGGCTGGCGCGATGATGCGGGCGATCGAGGCGCGGTTCACGGGCGCGGCGTTGCGTTCCGGCAACTGGCCGCCCTGCAGCGTCGGTGCGATCTGGCTGCTTTCGACCGGTGACGTCGTCTGCTGCGCATCGACCGAAGCAGGGGCTGCTGTGCCGGCGCGCTCCGTCGCCGGATTGGTGCGCAGTAGCGCATCGACATACATGTCCGCCGGCTGTGAACCGGCAACGGCCAGGCCGGCGCCGGTCGTGCCGACCACCGCGGTCATGGCGCCGCCAAGGATGGTGGCAACGGCGATGGTCGCGACCGCCCAGGTAACAAGCCCGTGCGCGGAGTCGCGGAAAAAGCGCTCATCTGAATGCACCGTCGCCCATTGCGGGCGCAACCGGCCGGCAATGTAGCCGCCGATGGTCGACGACAGCATGGCGACGACGATCAGGAAGATGCCGCCGCCGATTGTGAAGGTCGATGCCGAGACGCCCTGGCCGCTCCATGGCGAGATCACCGAAAACCCGACGCCAACACCGAATGCCACGAGAATGAGAGTGATGGCAGCCGCCGTCACCGCGCCTGCGATGATCGCCTGCCAACTGATCGCCGGCCCGGAATCTTCCGGCGCGGCAACGATATCGATTTCCGTCATAGACATGAGCCGAGCTCTCCACGAACGTGGTCAAGGAACTTGGCTTGCCACGTCTATGGCGCTTCAACCGATGCTGTGCAGAAATGTTCCAGCGGGTGCGCGGAACAGGAAGGCAGGATTTACGTCCAGTTGCCGGCCGCGGTCATTGTCTCGCTAGCGGCGGAAACCATCGACCACGTTGCGCACGCGTTCGGCGGCCCGGTCGCTCTCCGACTTGCGCAGCTTGGCAATGCGCGCGTCGCAGTCGATCTGTTCCTTGTACTGGACGGCGCCGGTCCAGTTGTCGAAGCTGTGCTCGGAGCACATCTCCGGATCGACGAAGAGGATCGTGCCCTCCCGGTGCTCCAGTGCCGCCTTGAGGGCTGCCTGGCGGGCATTCTCCGCAACCTGTTGCGGCGTCAGTTCGACTTGCGCCGGCTTCATGTTCGGCACGACGATGGCCACCACCGCCAGCACGCCGAGCACGAACGCGGCTCCGGCGGCGAGGCCGAGGATATCGGTCGCGCGGAGTTGCTTGCGTTTATTTACTCGCAGCAGGCGGGTTTTGTTCATGGCCATCCGGGCAGCCGGGTAAATTGGCGTTAGCCTTGGACCCTAGGCGCGCCGGCTTGCGGTCGCTTAAAGAACTTGCGTCAAATTGTACGGAAGGTTCCGTCCTGTTGGAGCGGGTGAGTCAGAGCGTATAGGCCGTGCGGAAGCCGCCCCATTTCTTGCCGAAAACGCGGATCGGCGCACCGATCTCCCACATCATCACGACCTTGTCGCCCATGTCGCGCGGGTAGTTCTGGATGATGTAGGGCCGCACCACGCGGCCGGCGGACAGGCCGGCGCGATCGTCGAAGATGCGGCGGTTGCGGCTGTGCGCGGCGTTCCAGATCGGGTCGTCCGGGCGCTGCGTCTGCGCATAGGCGGTGTTGTGGACCGGCAGATAACCATTGCGGTCGACCGCCACGCAGAACACCAGGCGCGGATCGCTGGCCAGAAGCGGCTCCTGCACGCCGGGCAGCAGCGCCTCGCACAGCGACAGGAAGCGCGTGCGGTACTGCTGCGGATTGGTGCCGGGAATCGGCGCGTAATGATTGTCGAACAGGTCGTCGAGCGCGATCCGCCCCGTGTTCACAGCGTCCTCGAACAGCGCCGAGATGCGATCGGCGGCATCGATGGCGCGGGCGATGAATTCCTTGTTGGCTTCGCGGACGGCGGCGAGGCGGCCGTCGAGATTGGCCTTGGTATCGGGCGCCAGCGGACCGAACTGCAGGTGCAGGCCGAGATTCGACTGATTGACCAGATGCAGTTCGCACGGCCCGATGCCGGTGATCTCGGCATTCAGCGTTGCGCCGGTGCGCAGTTGTCTCGGCTCACGCAGCCGTACCAGCAGCCCGCCCTCTGAGATGTCGGCGGTCTGGCCGCGCAATACCGCGCCGCCGGCGTCGAGCGAGACATCGAGCTCGCAGGGCAGCCGCTCGTGCTGGCGGCGATCGCCGATATCGGTCAGGCGCAGGAAGATGACGCATCGCGTCTTCAGCTTTTCGGCCAGATGGCCGGCTTCCCGGCCGGAGCGATCGACGGCGTCGCCATGCGCGGTGGCGTCGGCCGCGGCCTGGCGGATCTCGCCGGCGCCGTCCGCGACAGCGCCGATGAAGGACGAGGTTTCGCTGGCGTTGCGCGACAGGCCGTCGGTGGTCGTGACCTGCGCCTGCACCGCCTCGGCTATCGAGGAGAACACCGGCCGCACCGCCTTGGTCGCATCGGAGATGCGATGCACGGCAGCGATCGAGGCGGCGGCGGCCTTCTGCAGGGTTTCGATCTTGCGCGTGATGTCCTCGGTCGCGGCCTGGGTGCGCACCGACAATTCCTTCAC
>JAEZEY010000491.1 GCA_023432845.1 Pseudomonadota bacterium | reverse complement strand
CGATGGTCCGGTGGCTATGGGTCCCGGGTCTCCCTCGCTGCCGCTCGATCGCCCGGGACGACGGAAACTACGCCTTATCCAGCCCGTAGAGCTTGTGCAGGGTGCGGACGGCCTGGTCGGCCTGGCTGGCCTTGATCAGGACGGAGAATTTGATCTCCGAGGTCGTGATGGCGAGGATGTTGATCTTCTCCTGCGCCAGCGCCTTGAAGGCCGAAGCCGCGACGCCGGCATGGCTGCGCATGCCGATGCCGATGACCGAGACCTTGGCGACGTCGGTGGCGCCGTCGAGGCGCTCATAGCCGATCTGCGCCTTGGCCTTCTCGATGGTGACGCGGGCGCGCTCGTAGTCGGACGACGGCACGGTGAAGGTGAGGTCGGTGGTCGAGCCGTCCGGCGAGATGTTCTGCACGATCATGTCGACATTGATGCTGGCGTCGGCCAGCGGCCCGAAGATCGCGGCGGCGATGCCAGGCTTGTCCTGCACGCGGCGGATCGAGATTTGCGCCTCGTCCTTGGAGAAGGCGATGCCGGTGACGGTTTGCTGTTCCATGATCTCACTCTCGTCGCAGATAAGCGTACCAACGAATTTGGCCTTGGGGTCGATGTCTTCCGGCTTGACGAAGCTCGAGCGCACGAAGATGCGCACCTTGTGCAGCATGCCGAGCTCGATCGAGCGCACCTGCATGACCTTGGCCCCTAACGAGGCCATTTCCAGCATTTCCTCGAAGGCGATCTTGTCGAGCCGGCGCGCGCTCGGCTCCACGCGCGGGTCGGTGGTATAGACGCCGTCGACGTCGGTGTAGATGTCGCAGCGCTCGGCGCCGATCGCGGCAGCGACCGCCACGGCCGAGGTGTCCGAGCCGCCGCGGCCGAGCGTGGTGATGCGGCCGGTGCCCTCGTGCATTCCCTGGAAGCCGGCGATGACGGCGACCTGTTTCATTTCGGCAAAGCGCTTGATGAGTTCGTCGCCGTTGATGCTCTCGATGCGCGCCGAGCCGTGAACGTTCGAGGTCAGGATCGGCAGCTGCCAGCCCTGCCAGGAGCGGGCGTTGACGCCCATGCCCTCGAGCACGATAGCGAGCAGCCCGGCGGTGACCTGCTCGCCGGTTGCGACCACGGCGTCGTATTCGCGGGCGTCGTGCAAGGGCGCGGCCTCGCGGCACCAGCCGACGAGCTGGTTGGTCACGCCGGACATCGCCGAGACGATGACCGCGACATCGTAGCCGGCTTCCACCTCGCGTTTGACGTGGCGGGCGACGTTACGGATGCGGTCGAGATCGGCGACGGAGGTGCCGCCGAATTTCATGACGAGGCGAGGCATGACGTTCAGGAACCCGAGACCTAATAATCCGACATTCGCGGCAGGCGCCGAAATGCGCTAACAAGCGGCAGTGCCTGCCTTTCGTTACGGAAGGCGCGTATACAGAAGGGGTGGGCGGCCTGCAACTCAGCCGCCCCGCCGGATTTGGCTACCAAGGACGCTGGCGGGCGAAAGAAGGACCGGATGGTGAACACGAAAAGCCGCGGCTCATCGATCGACGATGCCGAGGTCGCGCGCTTCGGCCGCATGGCGGAGCGCTGGTGGGACCCGCGCGGCCCGATGGCGCCGCTGCACAAGCTCAACCCGGTGCGGATCGGCTATATCCGCGACCAGGTGGCTGCGCATTTCGGCCGCGACCCAAAACAGCTCGAGTGTCTTGCCGGCCTGCGGATGCTCGATATTGGCTGCGGCGCCGGTATCCTGTCCGAGCCGCTGACCCGGCTGGGCGCCGCCATGGTCGGAGTCGATCCGGCCGAGGAGAACATTGAGGTCGCCCGCGCCCACGCTGAGGAAGAGGGGCTCGATATCGACTACCGCGCCGAGACCGCCGAGGCGCTGGCCGAGGCCGGCGAGCCTTTCGACGTCGTGCTGGCGATGGAAGTGGTCGAGCACGTCGTCGATGTGCCGGAATTCGTCGCCACCTGCGCCGGCATGGTGAAGCCCGGCGGCCTGATGATCGCGGCGACGCTCAACCGCACGCTCAAGAGTTTCGCGTTAGCGATCGTCGGCGCCGAATACGTGCTGCGCTGGGTGCCGCGCGGCACGCACCAGTGGGACAAGTTCGTCACCCCCGCCGAACTCGAACGCGCCATCGAAGGCGCGGGCCTCGACGTCATCGGCGAGCGCGGCGTGATCTTCAATCCGCTCGCCGACCGCTGGCAGCTGTCGTCCGACATGGACGTGAACTACATGCTGGTGGCGACGAAGCGGGTTTCTTCAGGAGCGAATGCATGATTCTCGAACTGGTCGAGTTCGATACGCCCAAGGGCTGGGGGCGCGAGCAGGTGATGGACGATGCCCGCAAGGTGTTCGCCAAATGGCAGGCCAATGTCGATCTCAAGCGCAAGCATTTCCTGCTCGACGAGACCGGCAGGACGATTGCCGGCGTTTATATCTGGCCGACGATCGAAGCGGCCAAGCGCGCGCACAATGCCGAATGGCAGCAGTCGGTGATCCAGCGGACCGGCGGCGACGCGCGCATTCGCTATTTCGATCTTCTGGCTCTGGTCGACAACGAGGCCGGCAAGGTCACCGAGTTCGCGGAAAGCCCGTTCGAGCCGGCCGCTTCCTGAGGCCGGTTCGTTAGGATGCGCGGGATCGAAGCCCGCGCATGACAGCGGGTAGTACGCATGCTCTGGGCCGTCTTCACCATCATCGCCGCGGCGGCGCAAACCGCGCGCAACGCCATGCAGCGCGAGCTGACCGCGACGCTCGGCACAGTCGGCGCGACGCATGTGCGTTTCCTGTTCGGCTTTCCCTTCGCGCTAATCTTTCTCGCCGGCGTCTGTATTGTCACAGGCAGCAGCCTGCCGACGCCGTCGCTCGAATATTGGCCGTGGATCGCGGTCGGGCTTGTCGGTCAGATCGTGGCGACCGGGCTGATGCTGGCGGCGATGAACGATTCGTCCTTCGTCGTCACCACCGCTTATATCAAGACCGAGCCGGTGCAGACTGCGGTGTTCGGTCTCGTCCTGCTCGGCGACAGGCTGACGCCGATGCTGGCGCTGGCTATTGTCATCGCCACTGCGGGCGTCGTGCTGATGGCAGTGAAGCCGGGCGCGGCCAAGGTCAACGGTGTGCGGCCGGTGGTGAAAGGCATTATCGCCGGCGGCTTGTTCGGCCTGTCGGCCATCGGTTTCCGCGGCGCCATCCTGTCGCTGAACATTCCCGACCAGTTCGTGCTGGCATCGACATTCACGCTGGCTGTCAGCCTCGTTATTCAGGCGGCGCTGCTGTCGGGTTATTTGCTGCTGCGCGAACCGGCGACCATGCGCGCCATTCTCAAGGCCTGGCGGCCGTCGATGCTGGCCGGCTTCATGGGCGCCTTCGCCTCGCAATTCTGGTTCCTGGGCTTTTCGATCGCCTCGGCGGCGAGCGTGCGCACTCTGGCGCTGATCGAAGTGCTGTTCGCGCAAGGGGTGTCGAAGTTCGCCTTCAAGCAGAAGACATCAATGCGCGAAGTGACCGGCATTGTGATGATTGTCGCCGGTGTCGTGCTGTTGATCTGGGCGCATTAGCGCAAACGGGGCGCAGCGAGCGATGCTCGCCGCGCCCCGAACACTTAGCGCATCACGCAGCCTTTCGGCACGCCGCGACGCTTGCAGTAGACCACGTTTGGTCCGGCGACCGGCGTCGGGCGGGCCACGCAGCCAGCCGGCAGGCCTGGCGACGTGCAATAGACCACCGGCGCCCGCCGCATGACGCAGCCCTTCGGCACGCCGACGGTCTTGCAGTAAACCTCCGCCTCGGCCGGTCCGGCGGCGCCCATCACGCCAGCCAGCATCGCCGCCGCGCCGAGCAGGGCGGCGGTGCCCGACATTTTCAGTCCATTCATAGCTGTTTCCTCATTCGACCGGGAGTTATCCCGAAAGTCCCCACGCGCGCATGGTAGCGCGAACCGTGACGTTTGACGTGACGGTCAGCACAAAATCTTGGCGGGTGGGGGGAGGATCATCGGCGTCGTCGTGCCGTTGATCTGAGTGCATTAGTCTTCTTCTGTCATCACCGGGCTTGTCCCGGCGATCTCGCTTAGGGACGCACTGTGCCGACCTAAGCGAGATGGCCGGGTCAAGCCCGGCCATGACAATGACTGTCGCTGGAGCAGTTAATTCCGCTCGTCCGGGAGCGCCGGGATCGGATGCACGTCGATGCCTTCCTCGGCCAGCTCCTTGGCATCGTCGAGCGAGGCGACGCCGTAGATCGAGCGGTGCTCGGTCTCGCCGTAGTGCATCTTGCGCGCTTCCTCGGGAAACTTCTCGCCGACATTGTCGGCGTTCTTGACAATGTGTTCGCGCAGCTCCTTGAGTTTGCTGCGCAGCTCGATCTCCATCGGCGACATCATGGCCACCGGAGCCTTGTCCGGTGACGGCACCGGAGCGGCCTCGACGCCCTGCGCCTTGGCGCGCTTGCGCGTGCCGGACAGGCGCGGCGCCATGATCGCCTTCTCGACCTTGGCCGAATTGCAGACCGGGCAGGTGACGAGACCGCGCTTGGCCTGCTTGTCGTAGGCGGCGCTGTCGGCGAACCAGCTTTCGAAGGTGTGGCCTTTGTCGCAGGCCAGCGCGTACTTGATCATTTCGTCTCTCGAACGAGATGCAGATGCGCCGGCTCCGCCAGTGGCTCGGGAACCTCGAAGCGCCGGCCATGCTCCAGCGACGGCACGCGCGAGCGCGCTTCCGCCACCAGCGCCGGGTCGATCTCGGCCATGATGACGCCGGGTTCTGTGCCGCCTTCGGCAATGATGCGGCCCCACGGATCGACCACGAGCGAATGGCCGAAGGTCTCGCGACCGTTCTCGTGCTTGCCGCCTTGCGCCGCCGCGATGACGAAGCAGCCGGTCTCGATGGCGCGGGCGCGCATCAGGACGTGCCAGTGCGCTTCACCGGTTTGTTTTGTGAAGGCCGAGGGAATGGCGAGCATCGTCGAGCCGGCCTCCGCCAGCGCGCGATACAGCGCGGGGAAACGCAGGTCGTAGCAGATGGTGAGGCCAAGCCGGCCCCAGGGCAGATCAGCGGTGATGGCGATCTCGCCGGGACGATAAGTGCGCGACTCGCGGTAGCTCTCGCCATTGCCAAGATCGACGTCGAACATGTGGATTTTGTCGTAGCGCGCAACGATCTCGCCCTGCGGATCGATCAGGAAGCTGCGATTGGCGGCGCGGTCCGGCAACAGCTTGATCGCCAGTGAGCCGACATGAACATGAATTCC
>JAEZEY010000486.1 GCA_023432845.1 Pseudomonadota bacterium | reverse complement strand
GCGACGACGGCAAAGCCGCGGCCGGCTTCGCCGGCACGAGCCGACTCCACGGCGGCATTGAGTGCAAGCAGATTGGTCTGCGACGCGATACTGTTGATGATGTTGACGATGTTGGCGATCTTTTCCGACGACTGGCTGATATCGCCGATGGTCGATACGACCTCGGACATGATCGCGCCGCCGCGCTCGGCCGTCGATTGGGCGTCGGACGCGGCATTGCGGGCGTGATTGGCGTTGTCGAGGTTCTGGCGAACGGTCGCCGCCATCTCTTCCATGCTGGCAGCGGTCTCTTCCAGGGAGGACACTTGCGAATCGGTGCGTTCCGACAGGTCGGAATTTCCACGGGCGAGGTCTCGGGTTGCTGTCTGAATCTTGCCGAAGTTCTCGCGAATGTCGCCGATCAGACTCCTTAGATTGAGGTTGAGCTGGCGCAACGAGGCCATCATTTGACCGACTTCGTCCTGGCCCGTCACCTCGATCGGCGCGTTCAGATCGCCGCCCGCCATATTCTGGGCGATCATGCCCGCTGATTTGATTGGCCCGATCGCTTTGGTCATGATCTGACGCCACGAGACGGCGACTGCCACCGCCGCGGCGCTCGCGAGCGAAGCGATCAGATATGGCTGGAATACGAGCAGGTCCGGCGGAAGAAAAGGCGATGCGTCGATACAGACAAGCGCAACGAAGATGAAGCCGTGGACGAGGGCGATCCGCTGGCAGAGCGAGAGCCGGCTTGCCTCGGCGAGTTTGCCGAAGACGCCGGTCGGGCGCACGCGGCCCTGGTGGAGCCGCAGGCTGCCCGGCCGTTCGCGTTCGGCGCGGTACAGCCTGTCGGCGGCATCGATCTGGTCGCGCGTCGGCTTGGTGCGCACCGACATGTAGCCGGTTGCGGCGCCATTCTCGAGGATGGGGGTGACGGTTGCTTGCACCCAGTAATAGTCGCCGTTTTTGCGCCGGTTCTTGACCATCGCGGTCCAGGGCCGGCCCGACTTGATGGTGCTCCACAGGTCGCCGAACGCGGCAGGCGGCATGTCCGGATGACGAACGACATTGTGCGGTTGGCCCAGCAGTTCTTCTTCCGCGAAGCCGCTGACCTCTATGAAATATGGATTGGCGAAAGTGATCCGGCCTTGCAGGTCGGTCGTCGAATAAAGCGCGCGACTGCCGTCGAAGGTGAATTCGGTGCTGGTGACAGGCTTGTTGACTCGCATTGTTGGTGTTCCCCGAATGTCATGTGTAGGTTCGAACGAACCTGGAGACGCCCGCGGCAATGAAAAGCGGGCGCAACTCAACTGCACACTCTTGGACAAGGTGCCGGTCGGGAGGGACACTCGAAGCTGGAGCTCGATACGCGAAGGCCGGCTTCACAAGAGGCTAGCGGTAACCGGTTGCGGAAAAATTAAGTGATACCGGATGCTGGATTGCAGTCCAGATTGTCATTCTGCTTGAAACAGGTCCGGGTACGCCGGCATGAGGCTCTGCTGAGACTAGTCCAGCAGTTCCGCCTGATAGGGCGACAGCGCCAGCGCGACGTCGAAGGCGATATACTTCCCCAGCGTCTTGACCAGGCGCCCTTTCTTGATGGGCGGCAGCGCGCTATCGATGATGGCCTCGGTGAAGGCGATCTTGAGCGCCTCATAGCCGAGCACATACCACATCATATCAAGCTGGACCTCGCGATGGCGGATGCCGAGGCGGCGCACGCTGTTGGCGTAATCCTCGTCGAAGCGGCTGCCGAACAATGCCGCCCAGTGCTGTTTCTGCTTGGCGATCAGCGGCGGGATGATGGCATCGGTTACATTGGCGTTGATGTGAAAGTCGCGCACCTTGACATAGAAGGTGGTGAGAAGGTCATCGGCGCGCGGCTCGATCAGCGCCCAGATCTCCGGACCTTGCCGTTTGGTCTCTTCGGTGATGCCGATGAAGTTCTGAAACCGGGCAATCATCGCGGCTCTTCCATCAAGCGGCGGTCCTGAAGCGTGCATTCAACCTCTGTGCCTCGAAGCGACGACAGACGACAAGAACCTGCCGGCGCGAGGCTGGAAAGGAAGTCGCCCGTTCGAATCAGTCGTGCCATCAAGTGACGGGCTGTCGTCGAAGTCGAGTGCAGCGACGGTATTAGGCTGCAATTCCGCACATTCACTTGTTCGTTACTGCGCGTCGTACCGACTTATCGCGTTGCGTGTGTCGATGCCGGGTATGCGGCGCTGTGGTAGCGCCAAAGCAATTATCGAATGCATCGCGCGGGTTGCAGGAAAGTGTGATCGTGCTTGGCCATGCCGATCGTCGTTAAACACGTCGCGCTCCGCAGCGAATAGTACTAGGGCAAATAAACTGTATGAAACATGACATTTTGTGAAGTCTGGATCGCAATCCAGATTGCGATCCAGATTAAGACGCGACGTGCCGCCGCACCGGATGAACATTTCAGCGCGCTCGTCCTTTTGGAATTAATGACTGAATCGCTACATGAAGTTGTACGCGCGGCGCGCGAACCGGCAGTTGTGCCAAGAGCTTGGGCGTCGGGCGGCGGTGCTCGACGATTAGCCATTAACAAAAACGATGGAGTTCATTCAAAGTACCGAATACAATTTTTTGCAAGGGACTTGCTTCAATAGAATAAACAAAACAATGACGGACCAAGGTGCTCGAATTTTAAATTCCAGCCATCGAGAAAGCGCTGATTTCCAGGGGTGCTCGTTCTGTCTGCTCTACAAGGCGGGTCAGTGTCGCGACGCACAGATTCGGGACAAGTCCAGCGAGCAAGAAAACGCCGTCCTGCCAACCGTATCCCGGCACACGATTCTGGCGCGGCAGATGATTCACAGTCCGAGGGAGTTCTCGGATTATGTGCTTTGTCTTTGTTCGGGACAGGCGGTTTCGTCGATTGCCCTGCCCGACGGCCGCCGGCAGATCATCGAAGTTCTGCTTCCCGGCGACATCGTCTACTGGACCGATCTGTTCGAGCCGATGTCGGGTCGCCTTATCGAGGCGACCGAGAATTCGACTTATCGAAAGATCTCGCGCAAGGACTTCTTCCTGCTCGCGCAGCGGCCCGATATGTTCGATGTCTTCATGCAGACCTGCACGCGCAAGAAGAATGAGGGCGACAACCTGGCGCTTACGCTCGGTCGTCGCGACGCTTTGCAGCGCATTGCGCGGTTCATCCTTGACCTGGCGATGAAGCTCATCGATCGTGGTTTCGCCAAGAACCAGACGATCAGGTTCTCGCTCCGCCTGCGCCACATCGCCGACGCGACCGGCCTGACGCCGGTCCATACCAGCAAGATGCTGCGCCAGCTGCGTCGCGACCGCGTCATCGACCTCGAATCGCGCTCGCTGACTGTTTCCGACATCGTGCAGCTGCGGCAGATCGCCGGGCCGTGACGGCCATTACACCTGTCGCGCGCCGGGTCTACTGCCTGAAGACCTGACCCGGCAGCTGCTCGGCGAAGCGGTTGGCGCGTTCGAGATGCTTGCGCATGTGCTCGGCCGCGGCGGCGCCATCGCCAGCGAGGATCGCCTTGGCCACGGCGCGATGCTCGGCGTTGGATTGTGCCAGGATGTCGACCGTCAGTGCACCGCTCAACTGAAACATGATCAGCGGCAGCTGCAATTGCCTCCCGACCAAGGCCAGTTGCTCGTTGCCGCTCGCGTCGACGACCGCCTGATGGAAGAACTTGTTCTCATCGAGGTAGGCGAGCGGCATGTTGCGCGGCGAGTCGTTCCAGATCGGAGCGATCGCCGCTTCGAATTTCTCGCGCACGCCGGGTGATGAAATGTTGGCGGCTGCAAGCTGCGCCGCCAGCATCTCCAGCGCGGTACGGATCTGGAACAGTTCGCGGGTTTCCTTGCGCGTCAGGCGGCGCACCACCGCGCCGCGGTTCGGCACGCTTTCGATCAAACCTTCGGCGGACAGCCGCCGGAACGCCTCGCGCAACGGGCCGCGGCTGACGCCGAAGACGCGCGTCAGGTCAGCCTCGATCAGCCGCTGACCGGCGGCATAGCGGCCGTAGAGAATGCCTTCGCGCAGATTTTCAACCAGACGCTCGACCGTCGTGCCGCGGGCTTTAGCGCCGGCGCCGTCGTCGGTCAGGTCTGGGTCAGGGTGATCGAGCACGCCATCTCCATAAGGTGCTTCGCGCCGGTTGACAACTATCTGCCGGGCATTATTGTCCTACAAAACAGTCTGGCAGGGAGTAAGCGCAATGACAGCGGCGGCGACGCATCGCTTTGCCTTTTCGACGGCAAAAGTTCGCACCGTTATGTCGGGAACCCGCGCATGCTGATCGGAAAGGCCGGCCCCGGCACCACGTCGATCTGCACGTCCGACGCATCCAGTATTGAGGTGCGCGGCAAGGATCTGTGCGGCGACCTGATGGGCCGCATCACCTTCACCGAATATTTCTTCCTGCTGGTCACCGGCCGCGAGCCGACGGAGAAGCAGCGCTTCTTTCTCGACCTGCTGCTGGTGGCGATCGCCGAGCACGGCCTGACGCCGACCGCGCAGGCATCGCGCATGACCTACGCTGCCGATCCGACCTGTCTACAGGCGGCCGTCGCCGCTGGCATTCTCGGCTGCGGGTCGGTGGTGCTCGGGACATCTGAGCTGTGCGCCCGCGCGCTGATGGCGGCACAGGAGCGCGTCAAAGCCGGGGCGACGCCCGCTCAAGCGGTTCTCGCCATCGCGAGCGAGACGCGGGCCAGCGGCGGCAAGCTGCCCGGCTTCGGCCATCCCGTTCATCACCCGGTCGATCCGCGCTCCGAGCGCATTCTCGAACTTGCCGACCGCGAAGGCGCCGCCGGTCCTTACATCGCGCTGGCGCGGCTGTTCCCGGCCGCCGCGGCCGAGGTGTGGAAGCGGCCTCTGCCGATGAATGTGTCGATGGCGATCGCGGCGGTGCTGCTCGATCTCGATTTCCCGCCCGCCATTATCAAGGGCATCCCGCTGCTCGCGCGCACCGCGGGGTTGCTCGGTCACCTGGCGGAGGAACAGGAAACTCCCATCGGCTTCCTCATGGCCCACCATGGCGAAGAAGCCATCAAATACGTGAAGAAATAGCAGTCGCATGATTCTCGAACCGACCGTCGAAGCGCTTCCCTGGCCCGAGCAGGTCCGCCTGGACGACGCGCTGTATCGCGAGCAGATCAAGTATCTTTTCGCCAACTCGCCTTTCTATCAGCAGAAGCTGCGCAAGGCCGGCTTCGAGACGCCGGCCGATGTCGGCGGTCTCGACGACATCGCCAAGCTGCCGACCACGGAAAAGGACGAGCTTCGAGCCACGCGCACCGACGATCAGCCGATCGGCACGCACCTTGCGGTGCCGATGGACAAGGTCGCACGTATTTATTCGACCAGCGGCACTACGGGCGTGCCAAGCTACATCCCGTTGACCGCGGGCGACGTGAACAACTGGGTGACGACCTCGGCGCGCAGTTACACGGCGGCTGGCATCGGCCCGGGCACGCGCATCATTTCGACCTATGGTGCCGGGCCCTTCGTTGCCGGCGCCGCGCTCGATGCATTTGCCAAGGTCGGCATGTGTCATATCCCGGTCGGCAGCGGCAATACCGAGCGGCTGATGATGGCGGTGCGCCTCCTCAAGGCCGAAGCAATCGCACTGACGCCGTCCTATGCGCTGCATCTCGCGGAATGGGCGCGCGACCGGAAGTTTGATCTCCGGGCCAGCAGCGTGAAGAACCTGCTGGTCGCAGGCGAGCCGGGCGGCGGCGAGCCGGCGATGCGCGCGCAGCTCGAGGACGCCTGGGGCGCGCAGGTGACCGAAGCCATGGGCATCGGCGATATCTCGCCGTCGCTGTGGGGCGAGTGCCCGGAGAAGCAAGGCATGCATCTCGGCGGCCGCGGCTACGTACATATCGAGCTGATCGATCCCGATACCGGCGCTGCCGTGCCGCTCACTAATGGCGCGCGCGGCGAACTGGTGCTGACGCATCTGCGGCAGCAGGCCGCGCCGCTGCTGCGTTTCCGCACCCGCGATCATGTCGTGATCTGGACAGAGCCTTGCGCCTGCGGCCGCACCTCGCCGCGTGTGCGCTGCATCGGCCGCACCGACGACATGCTGATCGTGCGAGGCGTCAATGTATTTCCGTCCGCGGTGCGCGAAGTGGTGCACGGCTTCCAGCCGGATGTCAGCGGCGTGATTTCGATCCGGCCGGGGGTAAAGGGCGTCAAGCAGAGCCCGCCGCTGAAGGTCGTCGTCGAACTCGCGGAGAAGGCGGCGGGCGCCGAAGGCCTCGCCAGGCAAATCGAAAACGATATCCGCGCCAAACTTGTGTTCTCGGCAGCCGTCGAACTCGTGCCTTTCGGCTCGCTGCCGCGAAGCGACTACAAGTCCAAGATCGTGGACTTTTCCGAAGCCGCCACCGGCGGTGCATGACCATGACAATGAAAAAAGCCAGGGAGGTAAGCATGCGAATGAAATCGATACTGCTCGGGGCGGCCGTCGCCCTCATGGCCGGCCACTCCGCAATGGCCGCCGAGTATGAACTCAAGATGTCCCTGATGTTTCCGCCGACTCACTTCATCACGACACGCGCGATGGAGCCCTGGGCGAAAATGATCGAGGAGAAGACGAACGGTCGGGTGAAGTTCACCATCTTCGCGGCCGGCTCGGCGCTCGGCGATGCGACCAAGCAGTTCGATCAGGTGCGGACCGGCGTCGTCGACGTCGCAGTCAGCATTCCGGCGATCCCGCGCGGCCGCCATCCGCGCACCACGCTGATGGAGTTGCCCTTCACCGTGAAAACCTCCGCCGGCGGCACCAAGGCGTTGATGGAGCTGTACGACAAGTATCTCAAGGCCGACTACCCGGGCACGGTTATGCTCAACATGACCATCACCGAACCGAGCGCCGTGCATACGCGGGCGCCGATCACCGATCTCGATCAGATCAAGGGCGTGCGCGTGCGCGCGCCAACGCCGAGCGTTACCGCGATGCTGACCGCCATCGGTGCGACCCCGGTCGGCATGCCGCCGACGCAGATCTATGAAAGCGCGGAGCGCGGCGTCATCGACGGCAACGTCATGCCGTGGGGCCCGGTCGGCGCCTTCAAGATTTACGAGATCTTTAAGAACCACCTCAACGCTCGCATCGACGCGGTCACCATGTACACGCTGATGAATGAGAACCGCTACAAGTCGTTGCCGCCGGACATCCGCAAGGTGATTGACGACAGCCGGCCGTTCCTCGTCGATATCTGGACCAAGCTGTGGAAGGAAACCGACGACGCGGCGATCGAGACAGCGCGCAAGGCCGGTAACAAGATCGTCGATATGCCGGACGCGCGCCGCGACGAATGGCGCACCAGGATGAAACCGGTCGTCGACCAGTACATCGATGAGCAGTCGAAGACCCTGCCCAACTCGCGGGAAATCTACGACGCGATGGTGACCGCGCTGAAGAAGTACGAGTAGGATCCTCGCATCCGGCGCCGGGGAGGGGCCAACCCTTTCCGGCGCCGATCCTCAACAGCTCGGGGCCGCGATGTCTTTCGAAACAGCGAGCGAACGGGGCCTCCGTTTCGTCTCATTCGCCGCGACGTTCATGTTCGTCGCCGGTGTGCTGCTGACCATGACCGATATCTTCTTGCGCAGCGTCTCGACGCTGACCGTGGAAGGGATGGTCGACATCATGCAGCTCTGCGTACTGACCGGAGCCATGCTGGCCATCCCCCACGCCTTCCTGTCGGACCAGCATGTCGCCATCGATCTGTTTGTCGAACGCCTGCCTGAGAAAGTACAGTTGGCATTGCGCATCTTCGCCGCGCTGCTTGCCACCGTTTTCCTCTCTGGCGTGCTCTGGTTTTCCTACCAGCAGGCGCTGAACGAGGCGTATGACCGCAGCCAGACCATAGGCATTCCGATGACATGGTACTGGACGCCGTTCCTCATCGGCATCGCGCTGTCCGTATTCGCGAACCTCGCCCTGATGGTTCAATTGTGGCGTCGCGGTCTGCCGGCGAAGGCTGTCGAATAATGTCTCCTCCCATTATCGGCGCCATCGGAATGGCCGCGCTTCTGGTCCTCATCGGGCTGCGCGTTCCCGTCGCCATCGCCATGGGCGTCGTCGGCATCGTCGGGGGCGTCGCCATCAATGGCTGGTTCAGCCTGGGCTTCGTGCTTGGCTCGCAGCCTTTCGTCACCGTGGTGCCGTACTCGTTGTCCGTCATTCCGTTGTTCGTGATGATGGGCGCCTTCGCGGCCCGGGCCGGCCTGTCGGCCTCGCTGTATCAGGCGTTGCACGCCTTGATCGGCCACTGGCGCGGCGGCCTCGCCTCGGCCACGGTCGGTGCCTGCGCGCTGTTCGGCGCGGTGTGCGGATCGAGCCTTGCCACCGCGGCCACCATGGCCCGCGTCGCGATCCCGGAGATGCGCGCGCTCGGCTATGACGACCGGCTGTCGGCCGGCGTGGTCGCCGCCGGCGGCACGCTCGGCATCCTGATCCCGCCGAGCATCATCATGGTCATCTACGCGATCATGACCGAGCAATCGATCGGCCGCATGTTCCTGGCCGGCATGATCCCTGGCATCCTCGCCGCCGTTCTCTATGTCGCCGCGGTTACGATCGTGGTGACGATGCGGCCGGCGATGGCGCCCCGCGCGCCCCGCGCGGACGCGACGGCGAAACGCGCCGCCTTTGGCCAGCTCGCGCCGGTCGCCGCCCTGTTCGGCACGGTCATGGGCAGCATCTATCTCAACATCGCCTCGCCGACGGAAGCGGCCGCCGTCGGCGCCTTCGGCGCCATGGTGCTCGCGGCCTTCCGGCGCAAGCTGACCTGGGAGGTGATACGCGAGTCGCTGGTGGAGACGGCGCAGACCACCGCCGTGATCTTCCTGATCTTGGTCGGCACCTCGGTACTGCAGTTCTTCATCGAGACCTCGACGTTGCCGGCGCTGCTGCTGGAGCTGATCAACCGCTTCAATCTGCCGCCTTTCGGCGTGATCATGATCATCCTGGTGATCTACATCATTCTCGGTTGCTTCCTCGACAGCCTGTCGATGATGCTGATCACGCTGCCGATCTTCTTTCCACTGATCATCAAGCTCGGCTACGACCCGATCTGGTTCGGCGTGCTGGTGACATCGGTGGTCGAAATCGGCCTGATCACGCCGCCGGTCGGCATGAACCTGTTCATCATCGCCTCGGTGACCGAGAAGATGAAGTTCGAGGTCGCGGCGCAGGGTGTGCTGCCCTTCCTCGCCGCCGATTGCGTCAGGCTTCTGCTGCTTGCCAGCATTCCAAGCCTGTCGCTGTTCCTGCCGCAACTGCTGATGTAGCCGGGCAGCCTACGGCTTCGGATAAAGCGTCACCACGGCCGCTGCGTCCAGTTCGCTTTTGCCGGAGGCGACCAGCAGCCGGTACAAAGTCAGTGCCTGCGAGGCCATCGGCATTGCCAGATGCTGCTCGCGGGCGGCGGCCTGCAGCATCTCCAGATCCTTGAGAACTTGGCGGGCAAAGCCGCGCGGCGCGAAATCCTCAGCGATCATTTGCGGCATGGCCGCCGCCAGAAGGTTGGAGCCGGCAAAACCGGTCGCCAGCGCCTTCGGGATTTTCGAGGCGTCGACGCCGTAGGACTCGGCGAGCCGGAGCGCCTCGGCGATCACGCAGTAATTCGTCAGCACCAAAGTCTGGTTGACAAGCTTGGTCGCCTGGCCGGTGCCGACTGCGCCCATATGCGTCATGGTGCCGAGGTCGCGCATCAAAGGCGTGATAGTCGCAATCGCTGCATCGTCGCCGCCGGCCATGATCGCCAGGGTGCCGGCCTTCGCTGCGCCGGGGCCGCCGGACACGGGGGCATCGACGAAGGACGCGCCCTTGGCGGCCAGCGCCTTGGCGATGCGGTGTGTCGCGTCGAGCTCGGTGGTGGAAAGATCGACGACGACCTTTGCTTTGAGGTCCGGCGCCGTCACGACACCCGTCACCCCGAGCGTCGCGTCCTCGACCGCCGCCGTGTTGATGACGCAGGTGAGAATGACATCGCTTTGCCGTGCCACGTCGGCCGCAGTCTCGGCCGGGATCACGCCCCAGCCGGCGGCCGCCTTCATGCGCCCGGCGTCGATGTCGAAGCCGGCGACGCGATAGCCTTTCTCGATCAGCCGTCGGGTGAAGCCTTCTCCCATCAGGCCGAGGCCGATGAAACCGATGTTGCCCGTCATGGCGTTCTCCCCCGTTTCTCTCCGGCTTTATTGCGCAAGGCGCGCATGGCGGCGTAAAAGATACTCCATGACCGGACCCGGCAAGACGCTTCCCGACATTCCGATCGTCGATGCGCACCAGCACTTCTGGGATCTGACGCGCAATTACTATCCGTGGCTCTGCGATAAGGAACCGATCGAGTTCCGCTACGGCGACTATTCCGCCATTCGCCGCAATTATCTACCCGACGATTTGCGTCGCGATAGCGCCGGTTTCAACCTGCGTATGACTGTCCACATGGAAGCCGAGTGGGACCGGGCCGACCCGGTTGCCGAAACGCGCTGGCTGGAGACCGTGAACGCCGCGACCGGCCTGCCGACGGCCTGCATCGGCCATGCCGAATTCGAGCGCGACGACATCAAGGTCGTGCTCGCCGCGCACGCCTCCAGCAAATTGATGCGCGGCATCCGGCAGAAACCGGCGGCCGCTGCAAGCCAGGCCGACGCCAAACGCGGCGCGCCGGGATCGGTGGACGATCCGGTCTGGCGCGATGGCTACGCACTGCTGGAGAAGTTCGGCCTGTCCTACGACCTGCAAACGCCGTGGTGGCACCTCGATGCCGCGGCGGACCTCGCCGCCGATTTTCCGCGCACGACCATCATCATCAATCACACCGGCTTGCCGGCCGATCGTAGTCCGGAAGGGATCGCGGCCTGGCGGGCCGCGCTCGAACGCGTGGCGGCGCACAGCAATGTCGCGATCAAGATTTCCGGCCTCGGCCGGCGCGGCTTGCCGTGGACTGTCGAAGCGAATGGCCCGATCATCCGCGATACGGTTGCGGTCTTCGGCGCTGACCGCTGCATGTTCGCCAGCAATTTTCCGGTCGACAGTCTGGCCGGTTCGTACCGCGACATCTTTGCCGGCTTCTTCGCCGCCGTCGCCGACCGGCCCGAGACCGACCTGGTCAAGCTGTTTCACGACAACGCCGTCCGCATCTATCGGTTGGCGTGAGACCCCACGGAATTCCTCGCCGCCGTTCCTGCCCGGCCTCTTTAAATGCCGCGTGCGTATCCCCACATCGATTCCCGCGCCGGGACGGCGCACGGGAGACCTGCCATGGGGCCGACTTCGCTGCTGTTCAACCTGCTGTGGATCGTATTCGGCGGCTTCTGGATGGCCGTCGGCTGGGCCATCGCGGCGGTGATCATGGCGATCACCATCATCGGCCTTCCGTGGACCAAGGCCGCTTTCACCATCGCCGCCTATACCTTGCTGCCGTTCGGCCAGCGCGCGGTGGCGCGCGACGAGTATTTCGGCCGTGAGGATGTCGGCACCGGACCATTTGGATTCCTGGGCAACGTGATCTGGTTTGTCCTGGCTGGTTGGTGGCTGGCGCTGGGACATGTGCTGACGGCGCTGCTGCTGGCGATCACCATCATCGGCATTCCCTTTGCCTGGGCACATCTCAAGCTCGCGGGTCTTGCGCTGTGGCCGATTGGTAAGGTTATTGTCCCGGCATGAGCAAAAAATCCGAAGAACGGGCCGCGCTTCTCAATACGCTGGCCGATGAACGAGATCGGCTTGAGGCTGAGATCGAGACCATGATCGCCGACATGGCGGGTCAGCCCGAAGCGGCGCGCAAGACCGGCGACTGGGCGGCCGACGGGGCGTCCACCCGGCGCTACCTTGAGATCACGGAGCGGCTCAGCGACGTCGAGCAGGAGATCGTCGATCTTGCGCGCGCCATGGCGGCGTCGGCCGACGAGGCAAAGCCGCATTAGGATCAGGCGGTGATCCGCTTTGCCAGCTCCTTGCGGAATGCGCGCTCGCGCTTGAGATGCCATTCCCGGCTCATGGCTTCCGCCTTGCTGGCGAAACATTCCGAATGCAGCAGTTGCCAGGTGCGGCCGCGCGTCGTGCGTGCGCCCTTGCCGGTGTTGTGCTGGGCCAGCCGCCGCTCGACGTCGTTCGTCCAGCCGACATAAGTCAGCATGCGGCCGTTGCTGCGGCAGCCGAGGACATAGACGTAGCAATCCATGGATCTCAATCTCGCACCGTCGCCCCGGCATTCAAGCCGGGCGCAAGAGGCTTCCACAACGCGACGCGATTGATTAGCGGGCGCCTAACCAGCGCTGATCGAAGGAGCCGACCGGGACGACCGGCTGGGCGCCGGCCAGCGTGGAGCCGCTGTTCGAGGGCGCTGCCGAGAAGGCCGTGCGCAACTGCGGCGCCGGTTCGGCCGCCGGCGTGCTGCGTTCAGCCTCGGCGA
>JAEZEY010000324.1 GCA_023432845.1 Pseudomonadota bacterium | reverse complement strand
ACCCGAGGCGGTGGTCCTCGAAAGCGCCGATTTGCTCTATAATCTCGTGGTTCTCTGGGTCCATGCCGGCGTGACCCCGGACCAGATCTGGGATGAGATGGGGCGCCGCGAGCGCCTTTTCGGCATTGCCGAAAAATTGCCAAAGGATCTGGTCAAGCCGCCGGTCCGGCATAAATCAGGCCCGGATGTGGTGCCTCTCCGGCCCCGGCGGGTTTCAAAACGGCGCTAGTGCCCGTTTCCGATGTTCGCGATACATGGCAGCACCCTCTGACACGAACTTCGGAAACAAGGGGCACTAGCAAGTATATGATTCTAGTGCAGCTTATCGATTTGAAGTCCCTGGACGAATTCGCGGCAGACGGTGCAGGAACTTCAAATCGGCGGCCCTCGGTGCGTCGTTTCTCCGTCACAATTCCCTTTCATGAGTGTCGCGTATGACCCCCCTTGAGGCCGCCGCTCCCCCGCGCAACTGGCTCCGTCGGCTTTACGACCGGTGCATTGATGCCGCCCACAAGCCGCATGCCACTTGGACCATGGGGGCGATTTCCTTCGCGGAAAGCTCCTTTTTCCCGATTCCCCCGGATGTCATGCTGGTGCCGATGTCGCTGGCGCACCCCAAGCGGGCCTACTGGTTCGCCGCCTGGTGCACGATCGCCTCGGTGCTTGGTGGACTCGTGGGCTACGCCATTGGCGCCCTGCTGTACGATTCCGTCGGCGCCTGGCTGATCCAACTCTACGGCTACGGCGACAAGGTCGAGACTTTCCGGCACAGCTACGCCGAATGGGGCGCCTGGATCATCCTGCTCAAGGGTCTGACGCCGATCCCCTACAAGGTGGTCACCATCACCTCCGGCTTTGCCGCCTATAGTATCCCGCTTTTCATCGCCTTCTCGATCATCGCCCGCGGGCTGCGTTTCTTCGTCATCGCGTTCCTGCTGCATCGCTATGGCGACCAGGCGCGCGAAATCATCGAAAAGCGTCTCGGCCTGTGGACCGCGCTTGGCGCCGCGGTGGTCGTCATCGGCTTTATCGGTGCGATATACTTATTCTGACCGAATCGACGATCTCAATTTCGCCATTGGGATTAGGCAGTCATTATTGCGCTGTGGCCGGCGTGGATGGCCCGAATTCGGGCGCAAACGACATGATGTGGGGCGCAAAACATTTCGCGGACTGGCGCGCGGTGCAAGCCGCGCCTTTCGGCGTTCTGGCCCTCTGCCTGCTGATGTTGCCGATCACCGCACTGGCCCAGGAGCGGCACAGCCCGCCTGAAGAGCCCGGCGTCTTCGAAAGCATCGGGCGCTGGTTCGAGCGCCAGGCCGACAATCTCGGCTCCTCCTTCAAGGATGCCAGCAAGGGCGTCGAAAACTTCGGCCGCGAGGCCGGCGTCGCCGCGAAATCGACGGTCGAAGGCGCCAAGGATGCCGCGGGTGCAGTTGCGCGCATTCCCGCTGCCCGCGTCGTTACCGGTCATGAAAAATGCCGCACAGCGCCGAACGGCGCGCCGGATTGCGTCGCCGCCGCCACCGCGATGTGCAAGGCGCGCGGTTTCGAGAGCGGCAAGAGCGCCGACATGACCACCGCCGAAGTATGCCCGGCGCAGGTCTATCTCTCCGGCCGCAGCAGCGGCGCGGAATGCCGCACCGAGACGTTCGTCTCCCGCGCGTTCTGTCAGTAGTCCTGGAATGACATTGCGTGCCTTGTCTCGCTGCACGCGTCGTGATTTCGTCTGCTCAACGAAGAGACTGAAGGGAGCAGACGTCCGTGAATCTTCACGCCAAACTTCTCGAACGGGAAGCGGCCGGCAAGCCGGTGACCGTCGGTGTTATCGGTGCCGGCAAGTTCGGCACCATGTATCTGGCGCAGGCAAGACTGACTGCCGGCACGCATGTCGTTGGCGTTGCCGATCTTGATGTGGCGCGCGCCAGGAGTCAGTTGAAGACGGCCGGCTGGCCGGAGGCGCTTTACGCCGCGACGACGCTCGACGACGCCCATGCCAAACGCGCGACCCTCGTCACGGCCGACGCCGAAACTCTCATTGCCGATCCGCGCATCGAGGTGATCGTCGAAGCGACCGGCGTGCCGGGCGCCGGCATCGCGCACTGTCTCAAGGCGATCGAGAACGGCAAGCACATCGTCATGGTCAACGTCGAAGCTGATGCCGTCGCCGGTCCGCTGCTGGCGCGCAAGGCCAAGGCCGCCGGCGTCGTCTATTCGCTGGCCTGGGGCGACCAGCCGGCACTCATCTGCGAGCAGGTCGACTGGGCCCGTGCCGCCGGCTTCAAGGTGATCTCGGCCGGCAAGGGCACGCGCTACGAGCCGCATTATCACCAGTCCAATCCCGACAATGTCTGGGACATCCTCGACCGCTATCTCAACATCACCGACCGTAAGTCAATCAATCCGAAGATGTTCAATTCCTTCGTCGACGGCACCAAGTCTGGAATCGAGATGACGGCGGTGTGCAATGCCACGGGGTTGCGGCCGCAATCGGACGGCTTGCATTTTCCGCCGGCGACACGGTTCGAGCTCGCCGACGTCTGCAAGCCGCAGGCGGATGGTGGCACGCTGGAAGGCGAGGGCGTTACCGAGGTGACGTCGTCGGTCTATCGTGACGGCACCGACGTGCCGCATCATCTTGCGCTCGGCACTTATGTCGTGTTCGAGGGCGAGACCGACTATGCACGGCGTTGCTTCAAGGAATACGCCATGCTGCCGGACAAGTC
>JAEZEY010000310.1 GCA_023432845.1 Pseudomonadota bacterium | reverse complement strand
GCGCCACGCTGGACGAACTCGCCTTTGCCGAAGGCAACGGCTCCTGGGCCGTGTCAGCGGAGATCGAAGGCATGCTGGGCCTTGCCACGCTCGGCACAGGCATCGAGCCGCCGGCGGGCGAGGAGACCACCAATTCCCGCAAATGCCGCATCGACCGCGAGCCGGTCTCGTCGGCCGCCGCCTTCGCCGATCACCTGCGCATCATCTGGCTGACGCCGGCGATGGACCCACTATTCGTCGGCCCCGCCGCCGATCGCCGCCGCTTCCTCGATCGCCTCGTACTCGCGGTGGACGCGCAGCATTCGAGCCGCGTTTCGGCGCTCGAGCGCTCCCTGCGTTCGCGCAACCGGCTTCTGGAGGATGCGCGCAGCGATCCGCACTGGCTGGACGCCATCGAGCACGAAACCGCCGAGGTCGCGGTCGCTGTCTCGGCGGCGCGCCACGAGACCGTGAACCGCCTCGCCGGCGCGCTTGACGCGGCACGCGAGGAAGCACCTGCCTTCGCCATGCCGCGCATAGCGCTCGAAGGCTGGATGGAAAACCAGTGGCCGCTGAGCACCGCCCGCGAGATCGAGGATCGCTATCGCGATCTGTTGCGCGCGAACCGCGCCCACGACGCCGCCGCCGGCCGCACGCTGGAAGGCCCGCATCGCGCCGATCTCAAGGTCGTCCACGCCGGCAAGGGCGTTGCGGCGGCGGATGCCTCGACCGGCGAGCAGAAGGCTATGCTCATTCGCCTCATGCTCGCGCATGCGCACCTGATCAAGGACATGACCGGTTACGCACCGGTGATGCTGCTTGATGAAGTCGTAGCGCATCTCGATCCGGTGCGGCGCGCCGCGCTCTACGACGCGCTCGCAGCGCTTGGCACGCAAGTATGGATGACCGGCGCCGATCCGGCATCCTTCGCCGACATCGCCGGCCGAGCGCAATGGTTCGACGTGACGCCGGGCGGCGTGTCGAAGCGGGTAAGAGTTCCCTAAGTACGTGCTAACGCTCGATTAATCGTGATATTTTGAAGTCTCGGAAAACAGGAACAATTGCAGTTCCGCAGCTTTTACCTTGGCAGATTCACCCGACAACCCACGGAAAACCCGACAGACTGGAACAAGCAATGACGGACCAAAGGCAACCCGTCGAGCGGCTTAGGCATGAGATGCATCGCGCGCTCGACGCCATCGATACGCAACTGGCGCGGCTTGAAATCCTGACGGCGGCAATGGCCGCCTTCAGCCGGCCGATCCCGGATTACGAACCAGGCTTTCAGCACCAGCGGCATTTGACCGCCCGCGCCACGATGCTGCGTAACGCGCGCTAGCAACTCTACGCAGCACGTTCACTGCGGTAGCAAAGAGCTGGCCGCCCAGCCAGCCCATCAACAGCGACGCAAGGAACAGGCCGCCATGGAGGCCGCTGCCGGCGGCGATGGTCTTGAGCAGCAACAGCAGCGGTAATGTCTCGACCACGATCCCGACCGGCGCCAGACTGCCACGGCGTAGCTGCCGATGATCCGTTCGAAAGCATAGAAAGCGCGAATTTCGAGGCAAGGCCGCTGGATAGCTGCGGATGGCCAGCCTCGAGCCCGACAGAGGCGCCGACACCACGTCGCACACCAAGCCAACGCCCGATGTCGAAAATCAGGTCCGCAACGCCAGAATTTCGTGCACTTTGGGAAGCAGGTTTCAGGTCCGGAATAAACACCGCGAGCACGCCGGCAACGGCCTTCGGCCGGGCTCAAAACCGGCCGTTTTGCGGGGCAAAAAAGCGACAATTCGAGGTACCGCGCCTCTTTAAAAAGCCGTTTTGGATCAACATATTAGACCCTGCGACTTTGCTCTGTACGCGGGTCGCATTTCGTGTCACACAAAATGCTCTTGCTGATTCATTTTCAGCGTGACGAGAACGCTCGTCCCCAAGGCTTGTCCAAGGCTCATCCATGGCTGAACCAGCCCGCGATATTCGTCCCGATTCGTCCGACTACGGCGCGGAGTCGATCAAGGTCCTCAAGGGACTCGATGCCGTGCGCAAGCGTCCCGGCATGTACATCGGCGACACCGATGACGGCTCCGGCCTGCATCACATGGTCTACGAAGTCGTCGACAACGCCATCGACGAGGCGCTCGCCGGCCACGCCAATCAGGTGCTGGTGACGCTCAATCCGGACGGCTCCTGCACCGTCAGCGACAACGGCCGCGGTATCCCGACCGCGATGCACGCCGAAGGCGTCTCAACCGCCGAGGTCGTGATGACGCAGCTCCATGCCGGCGGCAAGTTCGACCAGAACTCCTACAAGGTGTCCGGCGGTTTGCACGGCGTCGGCGTGTCGGTGGTCAACGCGCTGTCGACCTGGCTGAAGCTGACGATCTGGCGCGACGGCAAGGAACACTTCATCGAATTCCATGACGGCGTCGCGGTGGCGCCGCTGAAGGTCGTCGGCGACGCCGAGGGCAAACGCGGCACGCAAGTGAGCTTCCTGCCTTCGCCCGCCACCTTCACTATGGTCGAGTTCGACTTCGCGACACTGGAGCATCGCCTGCGCGAGCTCGCGTTCCTGAATTCCGGCGTCAGTATCGTTCTGACCGATGCGCGTCACGCCGTCGAAAAGCGCGAGGAAATGAAATACGAGGGCGGTGTCGAGGCCTTCGTGAAGTTCCTCGACCGCAACAAATCCCCGCTCATTCCCAAGCCGCTGATGGTCCGCGCCGAGAAGGACGGCATCACGGTCGAATGCGCCATGTGGTGGAACGACGCCTACCACGAAAACGTGTTGTGCTTTACCAACAACATCCCGCAGCGCGACGGCGGCACGCATCTCGCGGGCTTCCGCGGCGCGCTGACGCGGCAGGTGACGCAATATGCCGAGACGCTCGGCACCACGAAGAAAGAAAAGGTGGCGCTGACCGGCGATGACTGCCGCGAAGGCCTCACCGCCGTGCTCTCGGTGAAGGTACCCGACCCGAAATTCTCGTCGCAGACGAAGGACAAGCTCGTCTCCTCCGAAGTTCGTCCCGTGGTCGAGAACGTTCTCAATCAAGCGCTGCAGGACTGGTTCGAGATTCACCCTTCCGAGGCCAAGGTCATCGTCGGCAAGGTGGTGGAAGCCGCCGCCGCGCGCGAAGCGGCGCGCAAGGCCCGCGACCTCACCCGCCGCAAGGGTGCGCTCGATATCTCTTCGCTGCCTGGCAAGCTCGCCGACTGCCAGGAGCGCGACCCGGCAAAATCCGAGCTGTTCATCGTCGAGGGTGACTCGGCCGGTGGCTCCGCCAAGCAGGGCCGCAACCGCGAATTCCAGGCGGTGCTGCCGCTGCGCGGCAAGATCCTGAACGTCGAGCGCGCGCGCTTCGACAAGATGCTCGGCAGCCAGGAAATCGGCACGCTGATCACCGCGCTCGGCACCGGCATCGGCCGCGACGAGTTCAACGCCGACAAGCTGCGCTACCACAAGATCGTCATCATGACGGACGCCGACGTCGACGGCGCGCATATCCGCACGCTGCTGCTGACGTTCTTCTTCCGGCAGATGCCGGAATTGATCGAGCGGGGTTACATCTATATCGCGCAGCCGCCGCTCTATAA
>JAEZEY010000265.1 GCA_023432845.1 Pseudomonadota bacterium | reverse complement strand
CCAATATGCTGCGCGTGATGGCGCAGGAGAACCGCGACATGCGGATGTCGGAAGCCGAGAAGAAGGCCGCCGGCCTGCCGCCTAAGCTCCCCGTGCCGATGATCCTGTTCTTCCTGCCGGTGCTGTTCGTGGTGATGCTGGGCCCGGCCGTCATCAAGGTTATGGCGATCAATTAGCCACAAGCGCCAACCTCCGCTCGTCCCCGCGTAGGCGAGGATCAGGGGTCACAGATCGCAGCAGATAAGAACTGATGCCGGCTTACGCGGGAATGAGCGGCGTATCTATTAGCCGCCCGCGTTCGGCGACGGCACGTAAGGCCGCCCGCCCCGCTGCTTCTGCGACAGCACCTGGCGCAGATTGGCGACATTGGCCGCGGCCTGATCGGGCGGCAGACCCTCGCCGGCAATGCGCTCGGCCTCGGCGTGTTTGCCGCGCAGGCCGAGCACAAGCGCCAGATTCTGCCTCACCTTCGGATCGGCATTGGGCTGCGCCAGCGCGCGCCGCAAGGTGGTCTCCGCGCGCTTGAGATCCTTGGTGAGGACGTAGGACAGGCCGAGATTCGACAGCACCGACGGCTCGTCCGGCACGATCTTGAGCGCCGCCGAATAGTGCCGCTGCGCTTCGGCACTGCGGCCCATCTGGTCCAGCACCGCGCCCTGGGCGTTGAGGATGCTCCAGTCGGGATTGTCGGGCGTATGCGCCCGGCCCAGCGCGTCGAGCGCCTGCTGATAGTTGCCGACCGCCGCCAGCGCCCGGCCATAGGCGCCGAGCAGCGCCATGTTGTTGGGATTGCGGATGGCCGCCTGCTCCAGCACCGCCACGGCCTGCGCCCGCTGGTCGGTGGCGCGCAGCGCGCGGGCATAGTGGATCGCGGCTTCGGCGTCGGACGGATTGGCCTTGTAGCGCGCCCCCCAGGTCTCCAGCGCTTCACGCCAGTCGCGTTCGGTCACCGGTTCGGCGCTCCGGCCGCCGATCGAACCGGTGATGTCATTCGTGGTTTTGCAGCCGGCGAGACCGAGCGTCAGCACAGCCGCCAGCGCCGCCGCGGCCAGAAGGCGGGCCCTTGGGGACAAAGCGTCACGGTGCGGGAGGCGCGAAGATCGGCGCATGGACATCCCGCTTGTGCGAGGGGAAGTTTCCGGCGGCATAACCGAGCAATAAAACGTTAACCCTAACGAGTGGTTAACCGCGGAAATTCGGCTAGTGTCCCCGGCACTGCCACGACGGAAAAATGATCAGAGAGACGACCAAGCATGCACCCTGTCTTTGCGGCCACCAGCGAGCGCGGCACCCCGATCTGGTTCGTCCACGCCGATAACGCGGAATCCATCCTCGCCGGTTTCGGCGATCGCGAACGCGCCTTCGCCAAGGCCGCCGGCTTTGAGGCCAAGCCGGGCCGGCTGCTGCTGATCCCGGCGCAGGACGGCAAGCTGGCCGGCGTGCTTTTCGGCCTGGAACGGCCCGGGGACCCGATCGACGCGTTCCGCCCGGGCGCGCTGGTGGGCCTGCTGCCGGCCGGCACCTATCGCTTCGCCAACGCGCCGCACGATGCGCGGCTCGCGGCGCTCGCCTTCGCCACCGGAGCCTATCAGTTCACGCGCTATCGCAAGGCCGAGGCCCGCAAGATCAAGCTCGCCCTGCCCGACGGCATCGACGGCGCCGACGTCACCCGAATCGCCGAAGGCGTCACCCTCGCCCGCGACCTCATCAACACGCCGGCCAACGATCTGGGGCCGGACGAACTTGAAGCGGCAGCGCGCAAGCTGGCCGCAAGGCACGGCGCCAAGATCCAGGTCACGAAAGGCGACAAACTCGCCAGCAGCTTTCCACTCATCCACGCAGTTGGTCAGGGATCGCCGCGCGCGCCGCGGCTGATCGACATAACCTGGGGCAGGCCGAAAGACCCGAAGGTGACTTTGGTCGGCAAAGGCGTGTGTTTCGACACCGGCGGCCTGGACATCAAGCCGTCGAGCGGGATGCTCAACATGAAGAAGGACATGGGCGGCGCCGCGAGCGTGCTCGGCCTCGCCCACATGATCATGGCCGGCAAGATGAAGCTGCGCCTGCGCGTGCTGATCCCGGCGGTCGAGAATTCGGTGTCGGGAAAGAGCTTCCGGCCGCGCGACATCTTCAATTCGCGCAAGGGCCTCACCGTCGAGATCGGCAACACCGATGCCGAAGGCCGCCTCGTTCTCGCCGATGCCCTGGCGCTGGCGAGCGAAGACAAGCCGGCGCTGCTCGCCGATTTCGCCACGCTCACCGGCGCAGCGCGCGTCGCTCTCGGCACGCAACTGCCGGCGCTGTTCAGCAATGACGACAAGCTCGCCGCCGACATGGGCAAGGCCGGTTTGGCCGAGAACGATCCGGTATGGCGGCTGCCGCTGTGGCAGCCCTACGAGACGCAGCTCGATTCCAAGGTGTCGGACATCAACAATGTCGGCAGCGACGGCATGGCCGGCGCCATCACCGCTGCGCTGTTCCTGAAGAAATTTGTCGATGCGCCGTCATGGATGCACCTCGACATCTTCGCCTGGACGCCATCGGCGCGGCCCGGCCGTCCCGAGGGCGGCGAGCTCATGGCGGCGCGGGCGCTCTATGCGGTGCTGATGGACCGCTATGGCTGAGATCCACAAACTCCGTTCGTTCCCGCGAAAGCGGGAACCCAGTTATCGTTTCTTCCTCTCGTGCAAATCGCTCTTGGGTCCCCGCTTTCGCGGGGACGAACGGATAGGCAAATGCTTGATCCCCGTTTGAACGCATTCCGCCAGGACATCGCCGCCGCGCATTTGCGTGGACAGGTCGAGGCTGTGCGGTTCGTCGAGGGCAAGACTTACGAAGTGATCGAACCGATCGTCGATCTGCGCCGCGAACCGGCGCACGAGGCGGTGCTCGACACCCAGGCGCTAAAAGGCGAGCGCGTCACGGTCTACGAGACGAGCGAGGAAGGCTGGGCCTGGGGCCAGTTGGAGAGCGATGGATATGTCGGCTATCTGTCGGCCAATGCGCTGGGGCCTGTCAGCGCGACAGCGACGCATCGCGTGTGCGTGCCGCGCACATTCGGGTTCCCGGCTGCCAATATCAAGCTGCCGCCGATGATCGCGCTGCCGATGGGCTCCCGTGTCGCCGTGACCCGCACGACCGACATCTTTGCCGTCGATGGCTATGGCTGGCACTATCCACTCGGCCATGTCACGCCGCTCGCAACGAAGCAGGGTGACTTCGTCGCCATCGCCGAGATGTTCGCAAGCGTACCCTATCTGTGGGGCGGCAAGTCATCGCTCGGCATCGACTGCTCGGGGCTCGTTCAACTGGCACTGCAGACCGCCGGCCAGACCAGCCCCCGCGACACCTATATGCAGGAGAGCGCGCTCGGCTCGGCCGTTGCCCTCGCCGACCTGCGCCGCGGTGATCTCGTGTTCTGGAAGGGTCATGTCGCCATCGCCTGCGACGCGCGCATGCTGATCCACGCCAACGCCCATCACATGATGGTCGTGGTCGAACCCATCGCCGACGCAATTTCACGAATCAAGGCGGCCGGCAGCGAGGTGACGTCGGTCAGGCGGCTGTAGTCAGCTTGTCATTCTGGCGCGTACTGCACCAGCAACAATCATCGTTCAAACTGCTGCATTCCGGTTCGCCGCTGCGCGGCGTCCGGAATGACGATCACGGACACATCACCGTGCCGCACTTCGCCACGGAGTTGACCGCCTCGGTGAGCGCCTTCTTGCCCGGATAGCCGACGATAGCAACGCCGCCGAGCACCAGTCCCGGCGTCGCCTGGATGCCGAGCGCATCGCCAACGCGCAGATGCTCCTTCATCACCGTGCCGAACGCATCCTCGTTAGCGATCTTGCGCAGTTCAACGCTTTCCAGGCCGAGCGCTTGCGCGGCCGCGAAGGCCCGCTTGTCGTCGATGGTGCCGCGGCCCTGATAGACCGCGCGGTGGAACTTGTAGGCATTCTCCGGACTCGCCATGCGGTTCACCGCATATTCGACCCGGGCCGCCAGGATCGACGGTATCCCGAGCACCGGAAACGGCACCAGCACAAGGCGGAGGGTCGGATTGCTCTGGAGCAGTTCGTCGATGTCGTCCGAGGCGCGGCGGCAGTAGGGGCAATTGAGATCGTAGAACTCGTACAAGGTCACCCTGCCGGCCGGATTGCCGGCCACGACGATATTCTTGAGATGCTCGATGCGGACAATGAGGTCGTTCGAAACGCTGTGATTGGCGATGAGATTGCCGTCGTCGGCAATGATCGGAAACTGAGCCGCGTCATTGGCGCGCGCCGGCGGCGCGGCAGCAAACATGAACAGCAGAGCGGCGGCAACGGCAAGGCGCGGCAGCATCACGGTGCGGAAACTCCGGTCGGTTCACGGGCGCTCATGCCTGAAGGACCCATCTCATAGCCAATCAAGTTTGTGTGACGGCGTGCGCGAAAACCGCGTCGATCCTGTCGCGATTGAGCAGCAGCCATTGCAGCGCCAGGATCAGCGGGCCGTTGTGCACGCGGCCGCCATCGAGCAGCGCCGGCACGTCGTCGAACGGTACGCGCAATACTTCGATGCGCTCGCCCTCGCCTTCGGCTCCGGCAAGAGCGGGCAGGCGTGCGGCGTCGACCGCGGCGACGAACAATTCGATCGTCTCGTCGGTGATGCCGGGCGACGTCATGAACGAGAACAGCGGTTTGAGCGTGTCCGGCGCGATTCCGATTTCCTCGCGGCATTCGCGCCGCGCCGCGGCTACCGGCGCCTCGCCGGCTTCGACGCTCCCGGCAACGATCTCGATCATCTCGCCGCGGCCGTTGGCAAGATGCGCGGCCAGGCGAAATTGCCGGATCAGTATGACTTCGCGGCGCACCGGATCGACCGGCAGCACGGCGATCACCGGCGAACTGACCAGAATGTCGCGGCGTTGAACGAGCGGCTCTTGCCCCGCATAGCGAAGGGCCAGGCGGTACCGCCGGTAGTCGCGATAGCCGCTCGCCAGAATCTCCGGCGCATCGAGCGCGACGTCGGCCGGATCGTCGGCGAGCGGGCCGGCCATCTAAGGCGCCACCGCGCCCTCGGCCGCGGTCTCGATACGGAAAGCGGCCGCGAACAGCGCGCGCGTGTAGTCGCTTTTCGGATTCTTGAACAACTCGGCCGCGGGGCCCTCTTCCACCATCTTGCCGTCGCGCATCACGAGAAGCCGCGATGCCAGCGCTGCGACCACGCGCAGATCGTGCGAGATGAACATGTAGGTCAGGTCGCGCTTCTTCTGCAGGTCGCGCAGCAGATCGACCATCTGCGCCTGGATCAGCATGTCGAGCGCCGAGGTCGGCTCGTCAAGCACGATGAAAGTCGGCTCCAGCACCAGGGCGCGGGCAATGGCGATGCGCTGACGCTGGCCGCCGGAGAATTCATGCGGATAGCGGTGACGCGTCGCCGTATCGAGTCCGACGTCTTCCAGTGCCGCGACGACGCGCCGCTCCCGCTCGACGTCGTCCATGCCGGGGTGATGGACCCACAGTCCTTCCTCGATGATGTCGGACACCGACATGCGCGGGCTGAGTGAGCCGTAAGGGTCCTGGAACACGATCTGCATCTGGCGGCGGTGCGGCCGCATTTCCTTGAACTTCAGGCCCTGCAATTGTTCGCCCATGAAGACAATCGGCCCGTCCGAGGAAATCAGCCGCAGGATGGCAAGGCCGAGCGTGGTCTTGCCCGAGCCCGACTCGCCGACGACGCCGAGCGTCTCGCCCTTGCGCAGCTCAATGCTGACGCCGTCAACCGCCTTGATGTGGCCGACCACCTTGCGCAGCACGCCGCGCTTGATCGGGAACCAGACCTTGAGGTCATTGGTCTTGACCACGACCGGCGCATCGGGCTTCGGCGGCGCCGGGTCGGGCTTCGGCTCGGCGGCAAGCAGCGCCTGGGTGTAGGGATGCTGCGGCTTGCCGAACACCTCTTCCACCGGCCCCTGCTCGACGATCTCGCCGCGCTGCATGACGCAGACGCGATCGGCGAGCTTGCGCACGATGCCGAGGTCGTGGGTGATGAACAGCATCGACATGCCAAGTCGCGTCTGGATGTGCTTGAGAAGCTTCAGAATCTGCGCCTGCACCGTGACGTCGAGCGCGGTGGTCGGCTCGTCGGCGATCAGCAGGTCCGGCTCGTTGGCCAGCGCCATCGCGATCATGATACGCTGGCGCTGGCCGCCGGACATCTGATGCGGATAGCTCTGCAACCGCCCCTCCGGATCGGGAATGCCGACCTGCGTCAGCAGTTCGATGATGCGCGCCCGTGCCGCCTGCCCGGTCATGCCCTTGTGCAGCAACAGCACCTCGGCAATCTGCTTCTCGATCGTGTGAAGCGGATTGAGCGAGGTCATCGGCTCCTGGAAGATGATGGTAATGTCGTTGCCGCGCACCTTGCGGATCTCGTTCTCCGGCATCGACAGCAGTTCCTGGCCCTTGAACGTGATCGCGCCCGAGGGATGGCGTGCCGCCGGGTAGGGCAGCAGCTTCATCACGCTCAATGCCGTCACCGATTTTCCGGAGCCCGACTCGCCGACCAGCGCCACGGTTTGGCCCTTGCCGATCTCGAATGACACGCCATTGACGGCGTGCACTTCATGGGCACCGACGCCGAAGGCCACCGACAGGTTCTCGATCTTGAGAAGAGGCTCGGTCATACGAACGTTTTCCGCGGATCGAAGGCATCGCGCACTGCCTCGCCGATGAAGATCAGCAGCGATAGCATGATGGCGATGGCGAAGAAGCCGGTGAGGCCGAGCCACGGCGCCTGGATGTTGGCCTTGCCCTGGCTCA
>JAEZEY010000229.1 GCA_023432845.1 Pseudomonadota bacterium | reverse complement strand
GCCGACCTCACCGGGCCGGAAACCGCGCCGACCGCCAACAAGGGCGGCGCGCTGGCCGCGGCGCTGGAAAACGAAGCCCTCGGCAGGCGCAACTGAATAGCCGCGCCGCCGCCGGCAGCGTACTCTGCGGCCCCATGCGACTCATAGTTCCTCATCTGCCAGCGGATCGACCGTGCGGCTTCTGACCTCCACCTTGTTTGCCCTGATCATCGCCAGCGCGGTTGGCCTCGGGCTCACCTATTTTGCGCTGACGCGCGGCGCCGCCTTTGGCGCGCTGACGATCGGCAGTTGGACCGCCTGGCCGAAGACCGGCACGGCGGATGCCGACCCCTATGCCCGCGCCAGTATCGCCCGCACCGGACAGTTGCCGGTCGCACTCGGCGATGGTGTCTCCTTCACGTCCAAGAGCGACGACAACGGGCGGCCACTCGACGGCCGCTGCGACGTCGTCCTCTCCGGCGTGACGCCGGCTGCCAGATTCTGGACGCTGTCGCTCTACAATTATGATGGCGAGTTGATCGCCAATTCCATCGACCGCTACGGCTTCTCAAGTCAGGAAATCGTGCGCCGTGCCGATGGCAGCTTCGAGATCACGGTGTCGCCGCGAGCGAATCCGGGCAACTGGTTGCCGACAGCCGGAGTCAATCGCTATACGCTGGTGCTGCGCCTTTACGATACAGCGGTTGGTGTCGCCACCAAGGCCGGCCGCGAAGTGCCGATGCCGGCCATCGAAACGCGCAACTGCCCTGGCGATCAGGCAAGGAGCAGACCATGATCCGCTGGTTGCTTCTGCTGCTAGGCGGCGCGCTGCTGGGCGGCATCGTTCACCTCGCCACCATCATCCTTCTGCCGCGCACTGCGACGCAGGATGCCTTTGCGCGGCTCACGAATGATGCACCGGCCAACACCGTGGCCGCGCTGCCACAGCCGCGTCCCGAAAAGGCGGCAATGCCGTTCATGGATCCGGCCTTCGCCGCCGGCGTCTGCCGCTACGACTTGTCAAATGGTCCGCTCAAGCTGACGGTTCCGGTCAGCCTCGCCTATACCTCCGTGTCGTTCTATACGCGCTACGACGTCGCCTATTACGCCATCAACGACCGCGCGGCCGGGCGTCGCGTTATCGAACTCGACTTGATGACGCCGGAGCAGAAGAACGCACTGCCGGAAGACGAGGACATCACCGCCGCCGACCGGCTGATCGTCGAGTCGCCTACTGTGTCAGGTATCATTGCCATCCGCGCGCTGGCGCCTGAGCCGGGCCTGATGCCGATGGCGCAGGCCACCATCGCCAATGCGCGCTGCGCAGTGCAGACAGCCGGAGCAGCGCCACCGGCGCCGCGCCGCTGATCGGCTCGTCATCTCAAAACTAACGCTGAAAGGCGAGGCTCGGGCCGCGCTGGTAGGGCGGCGCGGTTTGCACGCGATAATGTGAGACTTCCGCATGCAGCCGGTTGAGGGCCTGCTCCACCGTCACCGCCTCCTGCGACGGTGACGAGATCACCAGCCGCTCCAGTGCATAGCGGTAATTGGCAACGCGCCGACCAAGGCTTGCCCGCACCCGGGCGATAACGCGGTCGTTTTCCTTGATGCGATTGAGCGTATTGGTGCGCTCGGCCGCAGTCAGGCCGGGAATGAAGGCGAGGCTCTTCGAGCGCTTGGCGTCGAAGTCGATCACCCGCGTGGCCGTCGAGAAGAAACCCGGTAACCGCTCGCTGTCGTTCCGGATGTCCTGGGTCAGCGTCGCATACCGCGACGTGGGCGAGCGCGCCTTGTCGTCCATCATATGGTCGTAATAGGCGGCCGGGTTGAGCATCGCCTTCTCGATGTCCGGCTTGAGCCCGTATTCGTTGGCGATCGAATAGAACTTGTGGCGCAGATACGGCGGCTCGATCAACGGATACGCGAGGTCGCGCAGACGGCGCTCTTCGTCAGTCAGTTCGAAGCTCGACGGCGCGATGGGTTCGCCTTTGGCGTTGTCGCGGCCGACCCAGTCATGAATGTTGTCGCGGACGAGACTGGGATTGATCTCGTCGAAATCGCCACCGAGGCCGCAACCGGCCAGCATGGGAGCGATCAGAATCGCGACGACAAGCGGCAGCATCCGTGGCATTGCGGGCATCGCGACCCTTCAGGATTCGTACTTGTTCAGCGCGCCAGCCGGCGGCGCCGGCGGCGGCCCGAACTGTTGCCCTGGTCGGGCTCGAGCCCATCAGGCGCACGCTCGATCCGAATGACCGGCAGGATGATGACCGTGGCTGGCTCCGAACTCGCATTGACATAGCGACCCCGGCCAAAGCCAATACTCTGACCGGCGTCTTCGGGAAAACGGATGACTTCGCCCATTGCAGTCCCCTATTCCGCCCCCGGCCTACCGTCTCGCTACGGTATCAATGTGCTGTCGAACCCAAAACCTCGCTCACCAAACTGTACTCGATACCCACGGACCTGCCGGGTCGGTGCTTACGATTAAAGGGGCCGCAAGGTTAACGGTCTGCTAACGCGGCCACCCTAAAGTCCGGCGAGCGCCGAAGTGTGTCCAAAGTAGCATGAACAAGCTGTCCAGCATTTCACCGATCGACGGGCTCGTCGACCTCGCCTGCCGCGACGGCGTCGACGTGCGTCCCACCCTCCTGCGTGTCCTCACCGACCTCTACGTGCAGAAGCCGGCGCATAGCGCCGAAGAGATTACGCAATATGTCGAATTGGCGCTCGGTCTGATCGACTCGGTCGACGACACCACCCGCGCGGCGGTTGCCGCCAGCCTGTCGCATTATCCGGCGGCGCCCGCCGCCATCCTCGCCAAGCTTGGCCTCGCGGACAGCGTGCCGGCCCCACTTCCAGCCTTGCCAGAAGTAGCGGCGCTGCCCGAGGTCACGTTTGCGCCCGAAGCCACGCTCGTGCCGGAAGCGGCGCCGCCGGACGGCACTCCAGCACAGCAATCCACGTCTTCGATCGCCGCAGCCAGCCTGACCGACGTCTTCCTCGACGCACCTCCCGCCGACCGCCGACTGATCCTCGCCAATCTTGATGTCATCGCCAATCCGGCGGCACTGATCGCGCCGCTGCCGGACGACAAGATCGCGCGACTCGAGCAAGCAGCGCTGCACCGCGAGCCCACCTCCTTTGCCCGCGTCCTCGAACAGGCGCTCGGCATCGATCGCGAACTCGCCCGCCGCATCACCGAGGACGATTCCGGCGAACCCATTGTCATCATGGCGCGCGCGCTCGGCATCAAGGCCGCAGTTCTGCAGCGTGTCCTGTTGTTCCTCAATCCGGCGATCGGCCGGTCGGTCGAACGCGTCTTCGACCTCGCCGTACTCTATGACGAGATTTCGCTGGCCACCGCCTGCCACATGGTCGAGCTATGGCGACAGGATGCGCCAGGCGCGCAAGCACCGCACAAGGGGCGCTACGAGCCGGTCTACCAGGAGGACGCCCGCACGGTGCGCCGGCCGCTGGCGCGCGAGAGCCGCCGTGCCGATCCGCGCGAGACGGCGACGCCCTACAAAGCGACGCGCTGAAGCCTGATCCTAAGCGACAACCTGATCGAGAAAGTGCCGCCCTGCGCGGTCTTCGCATTCGACGATCCAGAGATCGGGATCGAAGCGAATTTCCTTCTGCAACCTCGTGTCGACATCCGCTTCCGGCGCCGGTCCGTCGCGCCCGACGACGACGCTGAAAGCGCGGTCGGTCGACGTGCCCTCGGCGAACACTGTTTGCGGCGCCGGCCCGTACAAGACCGCGGTGCCGTCCAGCCGGTTGACGACGATAAAGATCGCGCCTGCCTCGTCGGCGCCGCGCTTGCGCACGACGGCGAAGGCGCCCTCGATATTGCAGCGGCGCACATAGGCCGCGACCCAGATGCTTGATTTCAGCCGCATGCGCCTGACTAGCACGCCGCAGCGCGGACAATCGACCGTTATTCCAGCGGCCGTCCCGTCATCGCCGACAGGTCTCGCACGAATCGATCCGAGATCTGGCCGGTCACCGGCAGTTTCCGATCACGCTCGAACTTCTCGATCGCGACGCGCGTCGCCGCGTCGAAATTGCCGGTTGGCTTGATCTGGCCGTAACCGAAATCCGCCAGCGCACGCTGGACGGCGAGCACACGGGGCGACGGCGCGATAAGCTCGGCAATCGGGTCGCGGCGCGCCGGTTGCGGCAATGGCGCCGCGGTGGCGGTCGAAGCCTGCATGGCACGCAGCAGCTCTTCCGGCGCATTGGGATCGACCTTGACGCCGGCCGACTGCGCGAAGTCGCGCGCG
The DNA here is from genome assembly GCA_023432845.1 of Pseudomonadota bacterium. Taxonomy (GTDB): domain Bacteria; phylum Pseudomonadota; class Alphaproteobacteria; order Rhizobiales; family Xanthobacteraceae; genus Pseudolabrys. The sequence goes on along the minus strand of JAEZEY010000229.1, from coordinate 11,091 downwards.
CCGGCATCGGTTTTGGCGCCCCAGATGCCGTCCGCGGTGCCCTCATAGAAGCCGCGCCTGGAGAGCTCGCGCTGGATTTTGGCGATGGTCTGCACCCGATTGAGAACCGGCGCCGCGGGTTGCTGAGTCACCGGGGGCAAGCTCTGCACCGGCGGCACGCGGGTCGGCTGGGCAACGACCGGCGCCGGCCGCGCCGCGAAGAATGGCGCCGGATGCGGGCCTTTCTGCATGACAAGCGCGTTGACGAAAATCATGACCGTTGCCGTACCACCCAGTAGAACGCCCACGAACTCGCGCGGACGCGCGACGATCAGACGGCCGAAGCCGCCGGAAGTGGGTTCTTCGATCTGGGCAACCGCCGCTCGGCTCTTCCGCTTACGCACTTTTCTTCACCAGTACCTTGGCGGCCGCGGCTAGATCGCCGGCCCGCTCTGTCACCAGCCGGATCGGATCGGCCAGCGTTTTATGTCCTTCGCAATCGATCGGCAGGCGTACAGTGACGCGCGTGCCTTCGCCGAGCCGGCTGCGGATGTCGATCTCGCCGCCGTGCAGTTTGACGAGCCCCTTGACGATCGACAGGCCAAGGCCGGTGCCGTCGTGGCGGCGGTCGTAGGTGCCGCGCGCCTGGAAGAAGGCTTCGCCGAGCCGCGGCAGATCCGCGTCGCCAATTCCAACTCCGGTGTCTTCGACCGACACCGAGATGCTGAGGCCGTCTCGCTGGGCGCTGACGGTGACGCTGCCGCCGCGCGGCGTGAACTTGATGGCATTCGACATCAAGTTGATAAGGATCTGGTTGAAGGCGCGGCGGTCGCCGACGATTTCCGGCAGATCGGCCGCCAGCTTCGCCCTGATCTCGACCCCGGAATCGCGCGCTTTTAGCGCCAGAAGATCGCAGCAACCGGTGACCACCGGGGCGGGCGCAAACGGCTCGGGCGTGATCTCGAAATTGCCGGTCTCCATCTTCGACATGTCGAGGATGCCGTTGACCACCGAGAGGAGGTGATGACCGGATTCGTTGATCAGCCGCGCATATTCGAGCTGCCGTTCCGGCTGCACGACCAGATCCTGTTTGGTCAGCATCTCGGAGAAACCGATAATCGCGTTGAGCGGCGTGCGCAGCTCATGACTCATTGTGGCCAGGAAGCGGCTCTTCGACAGGCTGGCGCGTTCCTGCTCGGCGCGCGCGATCTCCATCGCTTGCTCGTGAATTTTGCGCTCGCTGATGTCGCGCATCACCGCGACCACTTCACGTTCGCCGTCAAGCGCACCGCTGCCGTCTTCGAGCGGGCGGCAGCGCATCTCGACCCACACGAAGCGGCTGGCCTCGACGCCGTCGCCGCCCCGACGGATGCGGAATTCCACCGAGCGGTCCTCGCGGTGAGCCGAAGCGTCGGCCAGCGCCGTCAGAAAGGCGGGGCGATCGGCGACATGAACATGGTCGAACAGGCCGTGACCCGTCAAAGCGCCCGGCCCCGTGCCGAACAGGGCCTCGGCAGCCGGCGAGATAAACAGTACCGCGCCGTTCTTGTCATGACGCGTGATCACGTCGGTGATATTGCGCGCCAGCAGGCGATAGCGGTCTTCTTCGGCGTAGCGCAGCCAGACGCTGGTGCGCGCCAATTGCTCGGCGCCGAGCGCCAGACCGGTGGCGTACAAGGCAGCCGACACCACGCCGAGCGCGGCGAGCGCGCCCGGTTCGCTGATCGACGCCGCTGGCGGCAATAGATCGTAGGCGCCAGCGAGCACCATCAGGCCGGCGGCGGCGATCGCGAAGAGCGAAGCCAGGGCGACGACGCGGCGCGATGCCGACAACGAGGCCTCGAGCGGGACCACGACCAGCCAGATCGCGGCGAAGGAGGCGATGCCGCCATTATAGATTGCAACCGCCGTCACCAGACCGGTCAGCGCCAACGACGACAGCACATGAGCGGCCTCATAGCGGCCGGTACGCGACAGGAAATAGGCGATCAGGATCGGCGCCACGAGCCAGGCGAAGACGCCGAGTTCCAGCGCGCTCGGGACGCCGCGGAGCGCGATGAACACCGGGAAAGCGGCGAGCGCCACGAAGCTGAAGATCAGGCGCGGGGCAATAAAGGCGCGGTGGCGCGCGGCCGTCAGCGCGTCCTGCCGGGCGGCCGGATACACCAATGCATCGACATATTGCCACAGTGGAGTGAGAACGCTCACCGTCCCTGTCACACGTCCTTTTGCAGACGCGCCCCTTATTCGAGCCGCGACCTTAGGGGGCGGTGGCTTAAGCGAAAGCTAAGGCCGCGCGGAAGGAGCGTTGGCCATCGCCGAAGCGGCGCGGACATCGCCGCTATTCGGCTCTCATGGTGAAATTTCGGTTGCCATCGAGCCTCAACATCGCGTTAAGCCCGATAATTCTTACCGGCGCGGTAACCATCAGCAAATTCCGTTGGATGCGGCGGCATCGGGGTCAAATCAAGTTCGCTAAAATTTTAGTCAAATGCGGACTTGTACAAGTTTCAGAAAACTCGAGTCGAAGTCGCGGCAAGTTTGATCCAAATGCGCACTTCATCGCGAAGGACAGGTTCAAGCCTGTCTGCTAAATTTGAATACAAGGCGGCGCAAAAGCCGTCGGGGACGATAATGGGTGGGTCATGTTCTTTCTGTTGCGAATGGCCTTCTGGGTGACGATCGTATGTGTGCTTTTGCCGGGAACCGGTGAAAAGGCGCAGTCGCCTGAGGCAAAGATCGATGCCGTGCAGGCAGTGACGCTGGCCAGCGCCGCCGTATCCGACATGCGCGGCTTCTGCGAGCGCAATCCGGATGCCTGCGTCGTCGGCGGCAAGGTCGCGACCGCGATCGGCCATCGCGCCGAGGCCGGCGCGCGCACCATCATCGATTTCGTCAGCAGCCAGATCGCCGACAACAAGCCGGCGCCCGCCGACGAGCCGGCCCGCATCGCCGGCGTCTCGACCACCGGCGCGCTCGGCACCTCCGTCAATCACGGCACGCTGACCGCCGCCGACCTCAAGCCAGCCTGGCACGCCCCGGTGCCGCTGCCGCCGCGCCGCGAAGCCCGCGCCGGACGCCCGGCAGCCTGAGCCACATCCAAACCGGCTCCCGGCGAGGCGGCACGAACGATCGTGCTGCCCCGTTTGGCCTTTAGCCCATTCAGCCTATATACGGTTCACAAGGAGCCGCACCGGGAAACCGGCGCGGATGAACGCTTCCGATCGCGAGCCATGACCAAGATCGACGACATCGTTGAGAATTTCGCCCTGCTCGACGAGTGGGACGACCGCTATCGCTATGTCATCGAGCTCGGCCGGGCCCTGCCGCCCATGGCCGAAGCCGATCACACCGAGGCCAACAAGGTGCAGGGCTGTGCCAGCCAGGTTTGGCTCAGGACGAAAGTCACGCCGGATGGCCCCGAGGGCCCGGTGATGACCTTTGAGGGCGACAGCGACGCGCATATCGTGCGCGGCCTCGTTGCCATTCTACTCGCACTCTACTCCGGCAGATCCGCGCGCGACATTCTCGCTATCGATGCGCTGGCGCTGTTCGACCGCATCGGCCTGCGCGAGAATCTGACGCCACAGCGTTCCAATGGCCTGCGCTCGATGGTCGAGCGCGTCCGGGCCGAAGCCAGCGCCGCGCTCGCTGCTGCCTGACGACGGCCGTTCATTCGACGCAAAACGCCGCACCGTCGGCAAGCCAGGTGCGGACCGGCGCTTGTTCGCGGCCGCGCGCTTCCGCCAAGTAACCATAGTGGCGCGCCAGCCGGTCGAGCGCGAGTTGCAACACGACCTTGGCAGAGCGTGCCGGCCAGCCGCGCGCGCGCTCGAGATCTTCGAGGCCTTTGAGGAAACAGCACAGATCGATGAGCAACCCGGAAAACTCCGGGCCGACCGCTTCCAGTGCGGCATTGACGCGCTGGCGTGCCGCGAGGGTGCCGTCCGTCATGGCTGCTGCGCCGCCCGGCGCCGAACGACGATCCGACGATATTGGGCTCGACCAGTCCGCCGTGGTCCGCGGCATCATCTGCGCGCGGGTGAAATCAGCGCGCAGCCGCTCGCCGGCCTGCAACTGATGCGGCGCGATCAGCGCCTGGCCATCGCGGCCCCGTCGCCGCGCCAGCCAGGCTAACGGGCTTTCGGAGTCGTCGACCGTGACGCGCCGAGCACCGGTCGGCGTATCGACGACCTGGTCGCGAAGCGAAAGATGCGCGGCGCGCAGCCGCCCAACATCCGGCGACCCCGCAATGCGCGACGAGCGCGGATCAGGCGACGCTGTATCGGGGATACGCCGCGTAGAGACGAGCCCCGCGGCTTCGGGCTTGGCTGTGGCGAGTTCTTTTGGCTGCGTCATGGTCATGGGCATCCTGTCCTCTATAGGATGGCATACCCATAGCGCCTACATATCGGCCGGACAAGGACTATTTTCTTATTCGTGTGCAAACAAAAAACCGCGGCGCTTCTGCCGCGGGCCGACATAGCCAGCGAGGCGTTGACTACTTGGAGCGGCGGCGGCGCTGCTGACCCAGCCCCATTTCCTTCGCCAGCTGCGAGCGGGCGGCGGCGTAGTTCGGCGCCACCATCGGATAATCGGGACCGAGACCCCATTTCTCGCGATACTGTTCGGGCGTCATATTGTATTGCGTGCGCAGATGACGCTTGAGCGATTTGAATTTCTTGCCGTCTTCGAGGCAGACGATGTGCTCGGGCGTGATCGACTTCTTCACCGAGATGGCAGGTTTCAACGGCTCGGCAGGGGCCTCGCCGACCTTGCCCGAAACGCCCGACAGCGCCGCGTGAACCTGATTGATAAGCGCAGGAATATCGGCAGCGGCAACGCTGTTGTTGCTCACATAGGCCGAAACGATCGATGCCGTCAGTTCGATAAAATTACCGGAATTGTTGGTGTCGCTCATCGTCGATGCCTCCCCCCGCGCGTGGCCCGTGGCCCGTGGCCACGATCCATCCCGCCGCTCGCCCCCAGAAAACTCGCCGGCAATAACCGCAACCGAAGGTCCTTTCGACCCCCGTCCCTCATATCGCACCAATTTCGGGCTGCAATCTTATTATTTATTATCTACTAGCTGGCCGTAAGCATTGCAAGTCGATCCGGCCGGCCGGTCAATAGAACCAAGTCTTCGCTACGATGTTATTGAATATATACGAGATTGTTATCTCCGATAAAACACTCGCTGGGCGCTAGCGATCCTGCGGCTCTCAACCTTTGAGAGAATCGGGATCTCGTAGATGACCCCAAATTGCGTCACGAGGTCTTTTCGAGGTGCGCCCGCAACTCATTGATGGAGGCAAAGCGCAACGTGCCTTGTGGCAATTCCGCCTCGATCGAGCCGTCGACATAAAGCGTATAGCCCATACCGTCGACCACCCCCGACTTGAGGATCGGCACCGTGCGCGGCTCCTCGGCTGGCGGCTCTTCCTGCTCGACCTCGGGCTCAACCGGTTCGGCGACCCGCCCTGACAGGTCGATGCGAGACGGCGGGACCTCAGGCACCGCAGGCGTCTCCGGCTCCGCCGGCCACATCGCATCGAAATAACTGCGCTCGGGCTTATCGCCGGCTGACGCCGATGGGGTCGCGCGGCTGCGCCCTGGCGCAAAGAGAGGCGGTTCCGCTTCAATCGCCTCGGCCGATTCATCACGCTTTTCGGTTTCGTCCCATTCGCCGGCCTCAGCCAATTCGGCAGCTTCCTCGGCCTCGGCTTCACTCCGGCGGAAGCGGTCCGAACGATCGAAGTCAGGGATCTCGGCCGGGTTGGGCAAGGACGGCGCGCCGAACACTTCCTCCTGCGGCCGCGGCACTGGCGCGGCCACGGGCAGCGCAACGGGGGGCGCAACGGGCGTGGTCATCGACCGCCTGATCGGAAACGGCGGCGGCGGTTCGTCGCGCAAGGGCGGCGCCTCATCGCGTGGTTCGGGTGCAAAGGGTACGGCCGACTCGCGCGGCACGGATTCGGCGGGCGGCGCACCTTTCGGCTTGGGTGGAAACGGCACGCGGGCTGCAGCGGGCGGCGGCGTGGCGCGCGTCGGCAGCAGCGATGCATCGGCATCGGGTGCCTTTGACGTCCGCACGCTGGCACGGCCATACATGTCGGCGAGGTACTGCAGTTCGCGCACCACGACACCAAGCGCGAGCACAATCAGACCGCCGACCATCGCCACCGTGCCTGCGATGATAAGTGTATTCCCGAAACTGAATTCGTTGATCGGGATGCCGAATCCGATCACGGCCGCACCGATCGCGACAAAAAGGGCGCCTGCGACGTAAAGCAGAATCGACATGGCCAGATGCAATCCTCGAAATACGGCGGCCAAACCGATGAGCGACCGCTTCAATTCTAGCTAAACTATTCTACCGATAAGAAATTCTGACCTTTTTGGGCGGCTACGGCAAGATCGAATGTTAAAATAGTCCTTTTTCTCCAGGTTCGTAATTGCCGCTCGCACCGACACTCGTGGCAGGGTCATGGCCCGGCTGCACAAATGACCGGACCGCGGGCGTTGCTCCGGAACGCGGCCCGGCCTAATTAACCGCATTGAGGAACTCGAACGAGACGTGCCGGTTGCCATCCGGAACCGGTCAACCCGCGTTCGACCCGTCGTGGACCGAGGAGGATCTGATGTCATTTGCGCTGCCCGAACTGCCCTATTCCTACGATGCGCTGGCGCCCTACATGTCGCGCGAGACGCTCGAATATCACCACGACAAACACCACAAGGCTTATGTCGACAACGGCAATAAGTTGCTTGAGGGCTCGGGGCTCGAGGGCAAGTCACTTGAAGAGATCGTGAAGGGCTCGCACGGCAAGAATGCCGGCCTCTTCAACAATGCCGGCCAGCACTACAACCACATCCATTTCTGGAAGTGGATGAAGCCGAACGGCGGCGGCGACAAGATCCCGGGCAAACTCAAGGCCGCAATCGATTCGGACCTCGGCGGTCTCGAGAAGATGAAGGCCGACTTCGCGCAGGCCGGCGCCACGCAGTTCGGCTCCGGCTGGGCCTGGATCGAGGTCAAGGGCGGCAAGCTCGCCATCTCCAAGACCCCGAACGGTGAAAACCCGCTGGTCAACGGCGCCACACCGATCCTCGGCTGCGATGTGTGGGAGCACTCCTACTACATCGATTATCGCAACCGCCGTCCCGACTATCTCAAGGCGTTCCTCGACCACCTCGTGAACTGGGACTACGTGGAAGAGATGTACACCGCCGCCACCAAGTAAGGCGCGGGGAATGATCCAAGGGGCGGCGCAACACAGGCGCCGCCCTTTTGCTTTGGCCTGGACCCGTTCGCATGAGCAAGAGCAACGTTGAAGTCGCGGTCGTCGGCGGTGGCGCGGCCGGCATTGCCGCCGCACGCAAACTCGCCGGGCACGGTGTCGATTGCCTGATCATCGAAGCACGCGAGCGACTCGGCGGACGCGCCTTCACGATCAGCCATCCGTCCGGTCATGCCCTCGACTTGGGCTGCGGCTGGCTGCACTCGGCCGACTGCAATCCCTGGGCCGCCATCGCTACCGCGCAAGGCCGTCTGTTCGACAAGGCGATCCCGCCCTGGGGACGCGTCACGATGACCGAGATCGTCCCTGCGGAAACGCAGCGCGCCTTCCGTCAGGCCATGAGCCAGTTGTTCGCACGCGTGTCGGAACAAGCCGCGACGGGCGTGGATCGCCCGGTCTCGGACCTGCTGCGCGCGGACGGGCGATGGAACGGCATGCTCAATGCCGTCATGACCTATATCGCCGGCGCCGAACTCGATCTGATGTCGACCATCGACCTCGACCGCTACGAGGACACCGAAATCAACTGGCGCCTCGTTGATGGCTACGGTGCAATGATCGCGGCGCACGCGGGCGATCTGCCGGTTGCTTTCGACTGTCCGGTGACGCGCATCGACCACAGCGGCAAGCGTGTCGTCATCGAGACGCCGCAAGGCATCGTCAAGGCCGACTGCGCCATCATCACGCTGCCGACCAGCATCATCGGTGAGAACGAGAACCTGTTCTATCCCGCCCTGCCCGCCAAGACCCAAGCCGCGCGCGGCCTGCCGCTTGGTTTGGACGACAAGCTGTTCATCGCCCTCGATGGCGCCGAGGAGTTCGAAATCGAAAGCCGCGTCTTCGGCCGCACCGACCGCGCCGGCACCGGCAGCTATCATTTCCGGCCCTTCGGCCGGCCGATGATCGAATGCTATCTCGCTGGGCGCCTGGCGCGCGATCTGGAAGCAGCCGACGAGCCTGCGTTTTTCGATTTCGCCGTGTCGGAAATGACCGGCCTGTTCGGCACCAGCTTCGCCAAACGACTCAAGCCGATTGCGCTGCACTGTTGGGGCAGCGATCCTTATGCGCGCGGCGCCTACTCCTACGCTGTGCCGGGCGCCGCCGACCAGCGCGCCGTACTCGCCGCTCCGGTGGACGAGCGATTGTTCTTCGCCGGCGAAGCGTGCTCGCGCTTCGATTTCTCCACTGCCCACGGCGCCTATGTCACCGGCATCGACGCGGCCGATCGTGTCCTGGCCGCACGCCGCAAATCGTGATTTCCTTCAGCGCACCTCGTGTGATCTTCAAAGGACACAACAACGAGTTTGGGGAAGCGTCATGCCGGGCCTGTTCGTCTTCGATGCCTATGGTACCTTGTTCGACGTCCATGCCTGCATCGCACGCTTCAAAAGGGAAGCCGGCCCCGACATCGCGCGCATGTCCGAGATCTGGCGCACCAAGCAGCTCGAATATGCCTGGACGCTGACGCTGGCCGGGCACTACACCGAGTTCTGGACCCTCACAGAACGCGCGCTCGACCATGCGCTGGCCCGGGTGCCGAGCGTACCGAAGGCGCTGAAGCCACGCCTGATGGATTCGTATTTCCAACTCGATGCGTTTCCCGATGCGCGCGACGCTCTCAAGGCGTTGAGGGCGGCCGGCCACAAGACCGGCATCCTGTCGAACGGCTCGCCGAAGATGCTCGACGGTGCCGTCGATGGCGCCAACTTGCGCGGCGAACTCGATGCGGTGTTGTCGGTCGATGCGCTCAAGATGTTCAAGCCACGGCCGGAGGTCTATGGCCTCGTCACCCTCCACTTCAAATGCGAGGCGAGCGATGTGACCTTCGTGTCGTCGAATCGCTGGGACGTGATGGCGGCGGTCTCGGTCGGCTTCCGAGGCCTGTGGATCAACCGCGCGGGCACGCCAGACGAGTATGCCGACTTTCCGCCGGCGAAAGTTCTGAACAGCCTGACGGAATTGACGGCGCTGGCCTGATCTTTTTGGGCCCAAGGGCTGGCGGGAACTATGCCACCCACCTATATCGGCTGCGCCCACCTTTGTTTGCGCGCGACTCATTCATGTCATCGATCATTTCCATCAAAGACCTGTCGAAGACCTATGCGTCGGGGTTCACCGCGCTCAGGACCATCAATCTCGACATCGAACGAGGCGAAATCTTCGCCCTGCTCGGCCCCAATGGCGCCGGCAAGACCACGCTGATCGGCATCATTTGCGGCATTCTCAATGCCTCAACCGGCACAGTGGCCGTCGGCGGCCATGACATCGTCACGGATTATCGTGCGGCGCGCTCGATGATCGGTCTGGTGCCGCAGGAGCTGACCACCGACGCCTTCGAATCGGTATGGGACACGGTGAGCTTCACCCGCGGCCTGTTCGGCAAGCCGGCCAAGCCGGCGCATATCGAGAAAATCCTCAAGGATCTGTCGCTGTGGGACAAGAAGGACAACAAGATCCGCACTTTGTCCGGCGGCATGAAGCGTCGCGTGCTGATCGCCAAGGCGCTGTCGCACGAACCGGAAGTCCTGTTCCTCGACGAGCCGACCGCAGGCGTCGATGTCGAACTGCGCAAGGATATGTGGCAGGTGGTGCGCGACCTGCGCGCCTCCGGCGTCACCATTATCCTGACGACGCACTACATCGAAGAAGCCGAAGACATGGCCGATCGCATCGGCGTCATCAGCAAGGGCGAGATCATACTGGTTGAGCGCAAGGCGGAGCTGATGCACAAGCTCGGCAAGAAGCAACTCACGCTGCACCTGCAGAAGCCGCTTACCGCCATTCCCGGCGCGCTTGCCGGCAACCGCAACCTAACCCTCGTCAATGACGGCAAGGACCTCGTTTTCACCTACGATACCCAGGGCGAGCGCACGGGAGTCACCGCCCTGCTCACCGAGCTCAATCGCCTCGACATCCGCCTGCGCGATCTGCAGACGACACAGAGTTCGCTCGAAGAAATTTTCATCGACCTCGTCAAACAGAACGAACAGGCCGCCGCCGGAGCCCAGTCATGAACCTCCGCGCAATTCTGGCGATCTATAAGTTCGAGATGGCGCGTACTTTCCGCACCATTTGGCAGAGCATCGTCTCGCCGGTTATCTCCACATCGTTGTATTTCGTGGTGTTCGGCGCCGCCATCGGCTCGCGCATCACCGAGATCGAGGGCGTCGCCTACGGTGCCTTCATCGTGCCCGGCCTCATCATGATGACGCTGCTGACGCAGAGCACGATGAACGCCTCGTTCGGCATCTACTTCCCGCGCTTCACCGGCACGGTCTACGAGATCCTGTCGGCGCCGGTATCGGCATTCGAGATCGCCTGTGGCTATGTCGGCGCGGCGGCGACCAAGTCGATCATCCTCGGCCTCATCATTCTCGCGACGTCCTGGCTGTTCGTTCCGATCCAGATCGCGCACCCGCTCTGGATGATCGTCTTTCTGCTGCTCACCACCGTCACGTTCAGCCTGCTCGGTTTCATCATCGGCATCTGGGCCGACGGCTTCGAGCAACTGCAGATCGTGCCGATGCTCATCATCATGCCGCTCACCTTCCTTGGCGGCACGTTCTACTCGACGCATGTGCTGCCGCCGTTCTGGCAGAACGTCGCGTTGCTTAACCCGGTCGTCTATCTCGTCAGCGGCTTCCGCTGGAGCTTCTTCGAGGTCGCCGATGGCAGCCCGGCCATCAGCCTGGCCATGACGCTGGCGTTTCTCGTCGTGTGCCTGGCGGTCGTCTGGTGGATCTTCAAGACCGGATACCGGTTGAAGAAGTAGCCCGGGTCGTTCGACGACCAACGTTGTATGGAACTCTAG